>NZ_JAAGPN010000109.1:0-27633 GCF_017104805.1 Paraburkholderia sp. Ac-20347
GGTCAGCGCGAGGGCGACGGAGCGTTTGTCGACGCCGGGGCGCTTCTCGACGAGACCGGCGTCGACCAGCGCCGCGACGGCGCGCACCGCCGCCGGATGCGAGAGCGCGACGGCGTCGCGCAACAGTTCGATCGACGCGTCCGGATACTGGCCGATGGCGTTCAGCATCGCCCGCGCGGTGGGTCCGGCGAGCGCCGCGACGGAATCGAGCGCGACCATTTCGTCCATCACCAGCACGGCGAGCGCGCCGAGCAGGTTTTCCGTGCGCTGAGTCATACGCCTCCCAATACATGCAATCTGCACATATGCAGTCTGCACATGTTCGGGGGGAAAAACAAGCACAAACAAAAACCGTCGCGCAAGTGGCGAACGAAAGCAGTAGGACCAATTTTGCACACTTGGTGTTGATGTACGACAACTTTGTGGTATGGTCGCGATCCCAAATACTGAAGCGATGACCGACGCCCCGTTGTGCAGGGGCTTGTAGCGCGTCGGCAATCCGCTCAGACCACCCCGACTCTCGCGACAGCTGAACCAATCGACCATGTTGTCTGACATTTCTGCATCAAGACGTAAATTCCTCCTGACGGCCGTGCTCGCGCTGCCGACGATGGGCGTCTTCGTCAACACGCTGAGCGCCGCCGAGGCCGCCGAAATGGCCGCGCCGGATCTGAAAACCTATCGTCCGGCGTTCTTTTCGGCCGAGGAATGGGCGTTCATGCTCGCGGCCTGCGACCGTCTGATTCCCGCCGACGGGCGCGGTCCCGGCGCGCTGGAAACCAACGTGCCGGTCTTCATCGATCAGCAGATGCATGGCGATTTCGGCCGCGAGATTTATCTGCAAGGGCCGTTCAATACACAGGCGCCGAAAGAGCTCGGCTATCAGCTGCCGTACACGCCGCAGCAGATCTATCAGCGCGGCATCAAGCTGACCGATGCGTATTGCCGCCAGAAGTATCACAAGCGTTTCAGCGAACTCGACGCGGCGGCGCAGGACGTCGTGCTGAAAGCGCTGCAGGACAACGTCATCCACTTTGCCGACGGCGGCGAAAGCGCGCTCAAGGCCAGCCAGTTTTTCGGCGAGATGATTTCGGATTCGAAAAACGGCTATCTCTCCGATCCGATGTACGGCGGCAATAAAGGCATGAAAGCCTGGATTGCCATTGGTTTTCCCGGCGCCCGGGCGAGCTTCCTCGAATGGGTCTCGCAGCACAACGTGAAATATCCGCTCGGGCCCGTGAGCCTGAACGGACTTCGCGCTTGAGCGCAGGACTTTCGCGCGCGTGATCGCGTGACCGATCGCGAAGCACTTCGCGTACTCAGAATCAACGAGGAACACCGTGGCAAAAATAACCAATGACGCAGTCGACGTCGTCGTCGTCGGACTGGGCTGGGCCGGCTCGCTCATGAGCATCGAACTCGCGCAGGCAGGCCTGAAAGTGCGCGCGCTCGAACGCGGCGAAGACCGCAGCAATGCCGACTTCGCGTATCCGAAGCCGGCCGATCAATACGCCTATGGCGTGCGCAACAAGATCATGGTGACGCCGCGCGACGGCGCGCTCACCGTGCGCCATTCGGCGCAGGATACGGCGCTGCCCACGCGCAAGTGGGGCGCTTTCGTGCCGGGCACCGGCGTGGGTGGTTCGGGTCTGCACTGGACCGGCGTGCTGATCCGTCCGACGCCGACCGACCTCAAGCTCAAGACTTACGCCGATCAGGCCTACCAGAAAGGCCAGCTCGAAGACGGCATGCAGGTGCAGGATTTCCCGTTCACGTGGGACGAGATCGAGCCGTACTACGACTTCTTCGACAAGGTCTGCGGCCTTTCGGCGAAGACCGGCAATCTGCGCGGCAAGATCATGCCGGGCGGCGATCCGTTCGAAGGTCCGCGTTCGAACCCGGCGCCGCTGCCCGCGCTCGAAGACACGCTGAACAACACGATGTTCGCCGACGTGGCGCGCAAGCTCGGCTATCACCCGTTTCCGAATCCTTCGGCGAACGTGTCGCGCGCGTGGACGAATCCGTACGGCAATCAGATCGCGCCGTGCAATTACTGCGGCTATTGCAGCAAGTATCCGTGCCTGAACTTCTCGAAGGCGTCGCCGCAGACGGCGGTGCTCGACGCGCTCAAGCGCATGGATAACTTCTCGTATCGCGTGAACGCGAACGTGCTGCGCGTGGACATGCACGCCGACGGCAAGACCGCGAAGGGCGTGACCTACGCCGACGCGCACGGCAACGAAGTATTCCAGCCCGCGAAGATCGTCGTGCTGGCGGGCTTCCAGTTCGTCAACGTGCGACTGATGCTGCTGTCGGGCATCGGCAAGCCGTATGACCCGGTGAGCGGCAAGGGCACCGTCGGCAGAAACTACGCATTCCTGAGTAATGGCGGCGCGACGCTGTTCTTCAAGGATAAAAATTTCAATCCGTTCGCCACGGCGGGCGCGACCGGCCAGATGTTCAACGACATTTCGCCGGGCAATTTCGACGGTCCGTCGCTCGGCATTCTCGGCGGCGCGAAGATTCACAGCTCGCAGTCGAGCGGCGCGCCGATCGGCACCGCGCTGCCGCACGGCACGCCCGCGTGGGGCAAGGGCTGGAAGGAAGGCATGCAGGACTGGTACGGCCATTCGATGAAGATCAGCATCACGACGAGCTGCATGTCGTATCGCGATCACTATGTCGATCTGGATCCGACCTACAAGGACCCGTGGGGGCAGCCGCTGTTGCGCATCACGTTCGACTGGAAACAGAACGAACTGAAGCTGCAGCAGCATCTGCGCAAGATCGTGCTCGACGTCACGAAGGAACTGAATCCGGACAGCTATTCGGAAAGCTTCCTCGCGATGGACTCGCACTGGGACATCACCAAATACGTTTCGACGCACAACGTCGGCGGCGCGGTGATGGGCGATTCGCCGGAAACCAGCGCGCTGAACCGCTATCTGCAAAGCTGGGACGTGCACAACGTGTTCGTGCCGGGCGGCAATGCGTTTCCGCAGAATTTCCAGGCCAATCCGACCGCGACCATCGGCGCGATCACGCTGTTCGCCGCTCGCGCGATCAAGGAACAGTACCTCAAGAACCCCGGTCCTCTCGTGCAGGCATGATCGTCATGAATTTCCTCAAGACCTTTACGTCCGCGGCGCTCGTGACGGCCGTGGCGCTCGGTGCGTCGTTGGCCGTGCATGGCGCATCGGCGCAAACCGGCGCGGCCGTGCAAAACGCGCAGAATCCGCAAACCGCACAGGCCGCGCTCATCAAGCAGGGCGAATATCTGGCGCGCGCGGGCGACTGCATGGCGTGTCACAGCGCGGCCGGCCGCAAGCCGTACACGGGCGGCTTGCCGATCGTGAGCAACATCGGCACGATCTATTCGACCAACATCACGCCGGGCAAGCAGAACGGCATCGGCAATTACACCGAGGCGCAGTTCGCCGCCGCCGTGCGTAAGGGCATTCGCGCCGACGGTTCGCATCTGTATCCGGCGATGCCGTATCCCTCGTACGCGAAGGTGTCGGACGCCGATATTCACGCGCTCTACACGTACTTCATGCAAGGCGTTGCGCCGAGCGACGATGCCGCGCCGGAAACCTCGCTGAGCTTCCCGTTCAACCAGCGTTGGGGCATGGCGCTGTGGAACTGGGCGTTCACGTCGGATAAACCGTTCAGTGGCCCGGACGGCGCGAGCGAACAGGTGCGCCGTGGCGCGTATCTGGTCGAGAGCCTCGGCCATTGCGGCAGCTGCCACACGCCGCGCGGCTTCGCGATGAACGAGAAGGCGCTCGACAGCAGTAACGCGCTCTTCCTCGCGGGCGGCCAGCTCAACGGCTGGAATGTGCCCGCGTTGCGCGGCATGTCGCGCTGGAGTCAGCAGGACATCGTCGATTATCTGGAGACGGGTCGCAACAGCCAGGCGGCGGTTGCGGGCGAAATGACGTCGGTGGTCTATAACAGCACCTCGCATCTGAGCGACGCCGATCTCAACGCGATTGCGGCGTATCTGAAGACCTTGTCGGCTTCGGGTACGGCTGTGGATACCGCGCAAGCCGCAGCGCCCGACGGCGCGAGCGCGACGACTGCGAAGCTGACGGCGGCGCAGAATCTCACGCTCGGCGAGCGGCTCTATGTCGACAATTGCAGCGCGTGTCACTTCGTGAATGGCCGCGGCGCGCCGCGCGTGTTCCCGCATCTCGACGGCGCGACCGTGGTGAACGCGAAGGACCCGACCGGTCTCATCAACGTGATTCTCGCGGGCGCACAAACGCCTTCGACGGCAAAAGCGCCTTCGGTGTTGCCAATGCCGGGCTTCGCTTACCGTTTGAGCGACGACGAAGTGGCCGCGCTGGCGACTTTCGTGCGCGGCGGCTGGTCGAATCACGCGGGCGCGGTGGACGCCGGTCAGGTCGCGAAAGTACGTAGCGCGATGAAACACGATTGACGTTTCAGCCATCCGCAAAAAAGCGGCGTCGCGCTCTGCGTGATGCCGCTTTTTTTATGGTTATTCCGCACTGTTTCAGGGCGCGGCAAGGTTTTAAAGATCTGACGAAAAGACTTTTTAAACGACCTCTAAAGCAGCGCGAGATTATTGCCGTTATTGCAAGTATCTCAACGACTAATCGGCCACCGCCGGCACCCGCAGCATGCGCAATGTAACCGTACGGGCCAGCCTGCTGGCTGTCCTCGCCATCTTCTCGACGATGATTCTGCTGGGCGGGCTGATGGGCATCACCGCGCTGCATAGCGCGAATGGCAATACTCAATCGTTGCGGGAAATGGCGCGGCAGACCATCCTCGTCAACGATGCCTACAAGGACACCGCGCGCACGCGTTCGGCGCTGATGCGCGCCTACACGGCGCTCAAGGAGCGCAACGATACCGCCGGACGCGACGCCGCGCTCAAGAGCGCGCAGCGCACGCTCGATCTTTCGGCGAGCGAAACGCAGGCGTTCCAGAAGGCCGAGCCGTTCGACGGCATGGACGCATCGCTCAAGGCGAGCCTGATCGATTCGTCGGGGCAGCTCGCGACGAGTCTCGCGCGTGCCCGCGATGCGCTCGCAAGCGGCGATACCGGCGCGTACGCCACGCTCAACGACAGCGCGATCACGTCTTCGGGCGCGGCGTATTCGGCTAACGTCGAGAAATTCCAGCAACTGGCGAACCAGCTTTCCGAAACCGGCCTCGCGAACGCCAACACGCAGTATCAGTGGATCGTCGGCATGGTGGTGCTGGGTGTGGGTCTCGCGATGGCGCTGATCGTCGCCACGCATTTCGCGCTGCGCCGCGTGGTGTCCCAGCCGCTCGCGCTCGCGGCGGACGTGCTCGATAGCATCGCGTCGAACGACCTCACGGTGCAGGTGCCGCAAGCGAGCGGCAACGAAATCGGCCTGCTGTTCGCGGCGATGCAACGCATGAAGTCGGGGCTCACGCAGACGGTGGCCGGCGTGCGCGATAGCTGCGAAGCGATCCATACGGCCGCGCGCGAAATCGCGGCAGGCAATCTCGATCTGTCGAGCCGCACGGAACAGCAGTCGGCGTCGCTCGAAGAAACGGCGGCGAGCATGGAGCAACTGACGTCGACGGTGCGCCAGAACGCCGAGCACGCGCGCGAAGCCAGCACGCTCGCGGGCGGCGCAGCCGATCTCGCGCAGCAGGGCGGCGACGTGGTGAGCCGCGCCGTGCGCACGATGGCGGAGATCAGCGCGAGTTCGAAAAAGATCGCCGAGATCACCGGCATGATCGACAGCATCGCTTTCCAGACCAACATTCTTGCGCTCAATGCCGCGGTGGAATCGGCGCGCGCGGGCGAGCAGGGCCGCGGTTTCGCCGTGGTGGCCGGCGAGGTTCGCACGCTTGCGCAGCGTAGTGCGGGCGCGGCGCGCGATATCAAGGAACTGATCGGCCAGTCGATCAACCGTGTCGAAAGCGGCAATGCGCTCGTGACGGAGGCCGGCAATACGATGGGCGAAATCGTCGGCGCCGTGCGTAACGTGGCGACGCTGATGGGCGAAATCACGACGGCCACGGCCGAGCAAAGCGACGGCATCGAACAGGTCGGTCACGCGGTGAGCCAGATGGATCAGGTGACGCAGCAGAATGCGGCGCTCGTGGAAGAGGCGGCCGCTGCGGCGGGCGCGCTGGAAGCGCAATCGCAGCGCATGCGTGAAGCGGTGTCGGTGTTTCGTCTTGCGCGTGGCTGATGCCGTGAATCAGACGATTGCGGCTGAATAAGCGGCAATCGTCCACGATGTCTTGCGTCGATGTTGCGTCGATTAATCGATACGTAATTCATTCGTGAGAAGTTTTAACAGCGCGTCCACTTTCGGAATCAGTTGCCGGCTCGCCGGCCAGACGAGATAAAGCGGCAAGCCTTCGGTCGCGTGGTCGGGCAGAATCTCGACCAGTTCGCCGCTGTCCAGTTCTCGCCGGATCAACCACGTCGCCAGCTGCGCGACGCCGAATCCGGATTTCACCGCTTCGACCTGCGCCTCCGCGCTGCCGAGCACCAGCCGCCCAGGCCGGTCGCGATGCTCGACGCCCGCATTTTCGCTAAAACGCCAGGCGGAAATACCGCCATCCGCGCGCCCGTATAACACGCGGTCGAGGTGCATCAGCGATTCAATATCGCGCGGCACGCCACAACGTTTCAGATACGCCGGCGACGCGCAGAAAATCAGGCGCTCCGTGCCGAGGTGTCGGCGCGCAAGACCATCGGGTCCGTTCTGCGCGACGCCGATACGCACCGCAATATCAATTCCTTCTTCAATCACGTCGACGAACCGATCGGTGAACGTGACGCGCGGCGTCACTGCCGGATAGTGCTGTGCGTAACGCAGCAGCACGGGCATGACGCGGAATCGTCCAAACGCGACCGGAAGATCGATGCGCAAGCGCCCGATCGGCTCCGATCCATGCGCCGCGAGAACGGCTTCGGCGTCGGCAAGTTCTTTGAGCACGCTCGAACAGGTGGCGTAGAACGCGGTGCCTTCATCGGTCAGCGCGAGACGGCGCGTGGTGCGCGCGAACAGCTTGCAATCCAGGCGCGATTCCAGCCGGGCAACCGCTTTGCTGATGGCCGATGTCGTGAGATTGAGGCGCTCGGCGGCGGCGGTAAAACTGCCTGACTCCGCAGCGGCGACAAAGGCTTCGATGCCTTTCAGGCGCTCGGTGGGCAACACGGCAACCCCTTATTGTGGACTCGATGGAAACAATCGATTGAAATATTGCCGCACGACTTTCTGCTGCGTCAATGATAGATTTCGAGGCCTTGAAACTGGAGGTGCTCGTGTCCACCACGTCGCGTACAACATCGGCCCAGCACGGAGCGGCGCCCGCTCACGGCGCGCTGGCCGTGCTGCTGCTGGCTATTTCGGCTTTCGTGATTGTCACGACGGAATTCATCATCGTCGGATTGCTGCCGGGTATCGCGCGCGATTTCGGTTTGTCCATTGCCAATGCGGGCCGTCTGGTCACGCTGTTTGCTTTCACGGTGATGTTATTCGGGCCCTTGCTTACCGGGCTCGTTTCGCATGTCGACCGAAAGAAGTTATTCGTCGCGCTGCTGTTTCTCTTTGCGTTTTCGAATGCGCTCGTCGCGATGGCATCGAACGTCTGGATCGTGGCCTTGGGGCGCGTGTTGCCCGCGCTCGCGCTGCCGGTTTTCTGGGGCACGTCGAGCGAAACCGCAGCGCAGCTTGCGGGTCCGGCGCGTAGCGGCAAAGCGGTTTCCAACGTCTATATGGGCATTGCGGCGGCGATGGTGTTCGGCATACCGGTTGGCACGCTCGTCGGCAATGCCGTGGGGTGGCGCGGTACGTTCTGGATTCTTGCCGCGCTTTCGCTGGCCATGGCGGTGCTGCTGTTGTTCGTGATGCCCGTGCTTCAAAAACCGGCACGCCTTGAACTTGGCCATCAAATGCAAATTCTCAGGAATCCGATATTTGTCGCCAATCTCGTTCTTTCGGTCGTCGTTTTTACGGCGATGTTCACGTCTTATACGTATCTCGCCGATCTGCTCGAACGCGTGGCGAACATTCCCCGTCACGCCGTGGGCTGGTGGCTGATGGGCTTCGGCGTGGTGGGGCTCGCGGGCAACTGGATCGGCGGACACCTTGTCGGCAAGGACCCGTTGCGCGCGACGCTCATGGCGGCGGCCGTGCTGGCAGTCGGCATGGCGGCTTCGACGCTGTTGATCGGCAACGCGTTCGCGCTCGTGATCGCGCTGGGCGTGTGGGGACTCGCGAATACCGCGCTCTATCCAATTTGTCAGGTGCGGGTGATGCGGGCGGCAGAGCATTCACAAGCGCTGGCGGGCACGCTGAATGTGTCGATGGCGAATGCCGGTATTGGATTGGGTGCGATCATCGGCGGTCTGACGATCGACAGGCTCGGTGTTGCCGATATCGGTTACGTGGCGGCGGCTATTGCGATCGTGGCGGTTCTGCTGGTGCCGTTGATTGCGCGAATGGGCGGCGAACGCGCGGATTAAAAGCGCGTCGCTATTAATCCACGTTCCGATCGCGGTTTTCAAGCGTGTTTTTCAATCGCCACGCCTCGGGCTTCTTCAAGCAGCCAGTGCGCAAAGGCCTGGAGCGGCCCGTCACTCGATTCGATCGGCTCGGGAAGTACGAGGCAAAAGTTTTTCGCCACACTCCCGGCGTCGGGCCACGGCGCAACCAGACGGCCTTCGGCCAGCTCCGCGCCGATATACAGACGCGGCACCAACGCCACGCCGAGGCCCGCGAGCGCGGCCTCGATCAGCATCGCATGCAGATCGTAGCGGGCGCCAATCGCCGAATTCGTCAGCTCGATGCCGGACGCTTGCGCGTAGACCTGCCAGGCGTCCGGATTCTGCCGTCTGTGCAGGCGCGGCAGCGCATCGAGCGACGCGTTTTCCCCCGCTTCCGCGAGCAGCGCCGGACTGCACACCGGCACCAGCATTTCTTCGAGTAAATGATGTCGATGCATGCCCGCCCACGCAGGGTGATCGAAATGAATCGCGGCGTCGAAACCACTGCCCGCGAGTAGAAAAGGCTCCATGCATTCCGCGATATGCACGGTCACGTTCGGATGGCGCTGCTGAAAACGCTTGAGGCGGGGAATCAGCCAGCGCGTGGCGAAAGTCGGAATGGCCGCAATATCGATGCTGGCGCCTTCGGCCGGTTGTCCCATCAGATACAGACTGTCGCGCTCCAGCCGATCGAGAATCTCCCGAACCTGCGCCGCGTAGCGCGTGCCATTGGGCGCGAGCCGGACCCGATTACCCACGCGATTGAACAGCGCCACGCCCAGAAATGTTTCCAGCCGCGCGATCTGGCGGCTGATCGCGCTTTCGGTGAGCGCCAGTTCTTCGGCGGCGCGGGCGAAACTGCCGTGGCGGGCCGCAGCTTCAAAAGCGAGCAGCGCGGAATGGCTGGGAATCTTGCGGCGCACTGCGGTTCTCTCCGTTCGAACGTGCTGAGCGTGTTGACCGTCAGCTTGATTAAATGTCATTGAAGGCTGACTTTATTTCGTTATCTATGCAGCAAACCCCAGATTACCATTACCAAACCGCAATGAATACGAACGCGCCAACTTGTTTCGAAGGAGCAACCGATGATCTACACCGTGGAATGCAGCTTCGCCGATCCGCATAGCGAGACCGAGTGGAACGATTTTTATAGCCTCGACAAATTGCCCGCGCTCATTTCGGTGACGGGCTTTCGCACCTCGCAGCGCTTCAAGGCGATGAGCGCGGGTTGCCCGGTTTATCTCGCCATTCACACGGTCGACAATCTCGATGTGTTGACGAGCGATGAATATCGCCAGAAAGGCGGCGGCAATTTCGCGAAGTGGCAGCAACACATTACGGACTGGCACCGGAATCTCTACAGCGATATTGGCCTTGCGCCCGCAGTGAAAGCAGATGAATGGCTCGTACTTAGCGCAAACGGCCCGGATCCGCTGATTCAGTTGGGCCTCGAACCCCAGGCGATGCAAGCCGTGGCGCTGGAGAAGTTTCCGGAACATCGCTGGCTCGCGGTGCTGCCTCGGAACAACGCGCCGCGCGTCGAGGATTTGCCCGCAGGCCTCTATCTTTACGCACCGATGGCCGATCAATTGACCAGCGCGCGTGCGACTTCGTTCGACCAGAAAGACTGAGCATCGCAATGCCCAACGTGACTTTCTATATCCGCGCGGACCAGATGCCGTCCAATGCGCAGCTTGCCGAACTCTCGCGCGATTGCGTCGAACTCTGCACCGGGAAACTCGAAGCGGAAATCAACCATGTCCACGTGATTTATTCCGCCGTTCGGCATGGACACGGCCAGCCCGTTTTCGCGGAAATCCGGTATCGGCTCAATGCGTTTCGTACGACTGTGGTGATGGACCGGTTCATGGAAAGTCTCGATAGCGCGATTACCCGGCGTACCGGCCTCAAGGCGCGTATTCGTTGTTTTGGCTATGCGGCTTCGACTATTCATGCACGCAATTAGGCGGTCAGGAGAATCAGGATGTCCGCGCAATCTTTTCCCAGCCAGCAAGCCGGCGATTTCACGATCCACGCCATCAGCGACGGTTATCTCAACGCCAGCCTCGATTTCCTTTCGAATATCGACGCTGCTGAAGCGTCGACAATGCAGCGCGCCGCCGGTGAGCAAACGCCGAGTGCCGTGCATATCAATTGCTATGTGCTGCGCGGTGCGGGACGAACCATTCTTGTCGACGGCGGCGCTGGCGGCATCAAGCAATGGGGCGGACGCCTTCAAAATAACCTGCTGCTTGCCGGTATCGAGCCGTCGGCGATCGACACCATTCTGCTCACGCACGCGCACCCCGATCACGTCGGCGGGCTGGTGAATGCCGATGGACGCATGGCCTTTCCCAACGCTGAACTCGTGGTGAACACGCGAGAGATCCGCTTCTGGCTAGACGACGCCAATCTGGCGCGCGCCAGCGAGCGCGCGCGCGGAAACTTCGCAATCGCGCGCCGCGTATTCGACGCTTATGGCGATATCCGCACATTCGACGCAGGCGAAGTGCTGCCCGGCATCCGCGCGATGCCGCTACCGGGTCATACGGAAGGGCATACGGGCTATATCGTCGAAGCGCGCGAACGCAGTTTGCTGATCTGGGGCGACGTCGTGCATTTTCCGCATATTCAGATTCAGCGTCCCGATGTGTCGATCGCATTCGATCAGGATGCATCGCTCGCGGCGAGCACGCGTTCGCGCTTGCTGGACGTGGTGAGTTCGGAAGGGCTGATGATCGCCGGGATGCATCTGGGCGAACTCGGCTTTGCGCGCATCGCGCGAAAGAAAGGGGGCTATGGCCTGCACTACGAGCGCGAAGCCATGCCCCCGCAAGCGGTTCGGCAAGACGTGCCGAGCGCGCTTTAGAAGTTGAATTCCGCCGACATCAGCAACGTGCGCGGCGCGGCATTCGTCACGTACGTGCCTTGCTGAATCCAGTAGCGGCTGCCGAACAGATTCTCGACATTCGCACGCAGCACCACGTCCTTGCCGAGCACCTGCATGCCGTAACGCACGCCGACGTCATAACGCGTCCACGCCGGCAGACGCAGCGTATTCGTCGCGTTGTAGTATTGCGCGCCCGTATGAATGATGCGGCCATTCACGCTCAGGCCCGGAATCCACGGCAGATCGTAATCGGCGCCGAGATTGAAGGCGAACTTGGGCACGCCCGCCGGATCGTGGCCGTCGTTCGTGCCGCCCGCGGTGCCCTGGAGTTTCGGATCGTAGAACGTCGCGCTCGCCATCAGACGCAGATTGCGAAACACTTCGCCGTACGCAGCCAGTTCGAGACCGCGAACGCGCGTCGTGCCGTCGTAACCGTAGATATTCGTAAGCGGATTCGTCACGCCATTCGGCTGCGAAATCTGGAACACCGAAACCGAAGTCAGCACGCGTCCCCAATCGGCTTTCACGCCCGCTTCATATTGATTGGACTTGTACGGCGCAAATGCCTGACCCGCGTTCGCCGTACCGGCCGGTGCGGTGCCGCCGTTCGTCAGGCCCGACGTGAAATTGCCGTACACCGAGATATTCGACAGCGGCTTGATGACGATGCCCGCGAGCGGCGTGATCGCCTGCTGATCGAGCGTGCCCGTTTGCGCGCCCGTCGACGTGTTGTAGTTGTCGAGGCCAATCGTTTGTCGACGGAAGCCGCCGGTAATCAGCAGTCGGTCGTTAAACAACGACATCGTGTCGATCACCTGCTGGCTGTTCAGGCGCGTCTGGCTGCTGCGCTGCATGTCGCCGCGCGCGGTGGTCATCGCCGGAAGCGGAGTGGGGCTGTACAGATTCGACGGCACCGCCGAGGACGTTGCGCCCAGCGCGTAGAAATAGCCGACTTCCTGATTCAGACTCGTGAAACCGGTGACCAGCGTGTGCTTCACGCCAAAGGTGTCGAAGTGGAAACGCAGCCCGGCGTCCACCGATTTCGTGCGCGTGTATTGATCGTAATAGCCGTTGCGCACGCTGAACGCGCCGTCGTTCGTCATGCCGCTCGCCGACGGGAAGTTCTGCGCCGACGTGCCGTAATGCTCGCCCACCGCGCCATACACGGTCACGTGATCGTTGAAGTCGTATTCTGCGCGCGTCATCACGGCCGTGTCGCGCAGCTTGAGCTTCGAGCCCGGATACAGGTTGTTGTACGCGGACGGCACGGCGGGCACGGCCGTCGCGGTGCCGAAACCAATCTGCGAACGCAGTTCGTCGGTGTTTTCGGAAACGTTATACGCGTCAAGCGACCAGCGGAATTGCTTGCTGCGATAGTCGAGCGCCACGGAGCTGTCGCCCTGAAGCTGATTGCCGTGCGCGATGCCGGTCTGACCATCCTTGATCTGGCCGTTCACGCGAATGCCGAACTGGCCTTCGCTGCCGAAGCGGCGGCCAATATCCACCGCCGTACCGAACTGGCTTTTCGACTGATAAAGCGCGGTGAGGCGCGTGAGCGGTTCGTCGTCGGCGCGCTTGGTGACGATGTTGATCGCGCCGCCGACGCTGCCGCCCGGACCCATGCCGTACATCAGCGAGCCGGGACCTTGCAGCACCTCGACACGTTGCAGCAGATTCACCGGCACGCGCGCGGCCGAGACCATGCCGTACAGACCGTTGAGCGCGACATCGGTGGCTTGCACCGCGAAGCCGCGAATCTCGAACACATCGCCGAAACCGCCGCTGCTCTGCTCGGTGCGCACCGAAGCGTTATTCACCACGAGATCGCCGATCGTGCGCGCCTGCGTATCCTGAATGAACTGCTCGGTGTAATTAGTCGTACTGAACGGCTGGTCCATGACGTTGGACGTACCCAGCACGCCCAGCCCACCGCCGCGAGCGACCTGGCCGCCCGCGTAAGGCGCGGGCAGTGCGCCGGGCGCCGAGGTGCTCTTGACCACGACTGCGGGCAGGACCGCGTTCGCGTCCGTCGAGGCGTCGCCTGGATTCGTGGTGGTTTGTGCGTGTGCCGCGCCCGATAGCGCGGCCGTGGCGATCACGCCGAAAACGAGCGTGTGGACTGCGCGAGCGACTGCGGTGCGCTGGCTACCCGGCGCGTGAAATTCCCGTTGAGACATGGTGTGTCGATTGTTGTTAGAGAAAAAGGGCGCGCCGGTGCATTGCGCATCAGAATGCGAATCATTATCAATTGTAAGATAGATGCGCCGTGAATGCAGCAGATGTTTACAAATATTGTCGTCGATACAACACCGTCATAAGCGCCGTCTTGATGCGTTAAAAGTTGACAAGCAGGCGACAAAAGTTGCGTCGGAGTTTATTTTTGACCAAGGAAACTTTCGTGTACTATCGGGACACCTTTTCCTGAATCGACTCATTACGCATGCCGCGAAAACCCGCCACTGCTGCGAAGTTCACGAAAATCCGCGCCGAGGATGAACTCGCCGAAGCCGTGCGCCGACCCACGGGTCCGTTGCGGCCCGTGCGCGACGACATCAATCTGGGCGAGCGGCTGCGCACGCTGCGCAAGGCGCGCGGACTGTCGATCGAGCAGGTGGCCAACAGCGTCGGCGTGACCAAGTCGTTTCTGAGCCGGTTCGAGCGCGACGCGGTGTCGGCGTCCGTTGCCACCCTGCTTAAAGTCTGCGATGCGATCGGCGTGCGTCCGGGCACGCTGTTCGATCCGCCCGCGACCAACCTCGTGCGTGCGGGCGAAGGCCGGCCGATCAGCCTGGGCGGCGAGGGCATGCACGAGTATCTGATCGCGGGCGTGGGCAACGAGCATCTGATGGCGCTGCTCTCCGTCATCGAGCCGGGCGGCGGCTCGGGTCCGGAGCCGTACAAGCTCAACGCCGCCGTCGACTTCGTGCATCTGAAGGAGGGCGAGCTCGACATGGTGGTGGACGGCGAACTGTATTCGATGAAGGCCGGCGACACGCTCACGTTTCCGCCGACGCTCGCGCACACGTGGCGCAACCCGTCGCAGACGCAGCCCGCCGTGGCGGTCTGGGTCATCGCGCCGCCGATCTGACGAGCCCGCCATGCGACGACACGCCCCGAGCGCGCACGAGAGCGCGAACCTCGACCGCATCGACCATGCGATTCTCGACGTGTTGCGCCGTGATGGGCGCGTGACGTATCAGCGGCTCTCGGAACTCGTCAATCTCACGCCGCGTCCGTGCCTCGAACGCGTGCGCAAGCTGGAAAAAATGGGCGTGATTGCGGGTTACGGCGCGCTGATCGACATGCGGCGCGTGGCGCCGTGCCTCACGCTGTTCGTGCAGGTGGCGCTCTCGAACCAGAGCGGGCGCGCCGCGCAGACCGCCTTCGAAGCCGCGCTCGCGAGCGCGCCGTGGGTGCTCGACGTCTATCTGGTGAGCGGGCAGTTCGATTATCTGATTCGTATGGAGTGCCGCGACATGCATCACTACCGCGAGCTGACCGAAACCTGGCTCGACGACGCACGCTTTCATATCGACAAAATCGCCAGCAGCCCGGAACTGGCGGCGCTCAAGCAAACGCTGGCGTTCTGAGGTTTTTATGAGTCATTCGATTTCTGATTTCGCGCAGATTGATTCGGCATCCGAATTAAATGATGCGACAGAATCGGTCGTCGTGCGATTAACTGCGACGCAAATGCGCTGCCGTGACGACGTCCTTCGACATGACTCGCAGTTTATGCACCGCAATAATTGACGCCGGATTCCAGCGATAAACCGCTAACCGGACCGAGACCGGAAGCACGCCAATATTTACGTGACGCGCCTCGGTGCGCCGCCCCGAAATCCATCCAGCAAGCCACCTCACGAGACCGACGATGAAACGCTACGCCCGCCTTCTGCTGATTACCGCCGCCGCCTGCGCCACTTTCGGCGCGCCGCTCGCGCACGCGAAAGAATGGACCCAGGTGAATGTCGCCACCGACGCCACCTTCCCGCCGTTCGAATCCGTCGCGCCCGACGGCAGCCTCACCGGCTACGACATCGACCTGATTCACGCGCTCTGCGATCGCATGCAGGTGAAATGCAACGTCATCAACGCGGCGTGGAGCGGCATGTTCCCCGGTTTGCTCGGCAAGAAATACGACGCGCTGATCTCGTCGCTCAATATCACCGAGGAACGCAAGCGCGTGATGGCGTTCACTGACGTTTATGAATTCCCGGTCTATCGTTTCGTCGGCCCGAAGAGCGAACATCTTGCGATCACGCCCGAGGGACTGAAGGGCAAGACGATCGCCGTGCAGACGGGCACGCCGATGGACAATTTCATCACGCAGCGTTTCGGCAATGTGGCGACGATCAAGCGCTACGAGTCGGGCAGCGAGCCGTATCTCGATCTCGCTTCGGGTCGCGCCGATCTGCATTTTTCGTATCAGGCGCAGATCGATTCGAGCTTTCTCTCGAAGCCTGAGAATGCGCAGCGCTTCGGCCTGATCGGTCCCGCGTACACGGGCAAGGACAGTCAGGCGCTGGGCGAGGGCGTGGCGATCGCCGTGCGCAAACAGGACGACGATCTGCGCCTGAAGTTCAACACGGCGCTCGCGCAACTGCGCAAGGACGGCGAACTCAAGAAGATCAACGACAAGTGGTTCGGCGCCGGTTCGAACGTCACGCAATAACGCTTACTCGTTTTTAGTTTTCATTCAGACCATGATTGCGGAATACACACGCTCGGTCCTGGCAGCCGGTTCGGTGACGCTCGCGCTGGCGTTCGCGTCCATCGTGCTCGCCACCGCGTTCGGCATGATCGGCGCGCTTGCCAAACTGTCGGGCAAGCCACGCGTGGTGAGGTTGGCCACGCTCTATACGACGGTGGTGCGAGGTATTCCGGATCTCGTCATCATGTTCATCGTGTTTTACAGCTTGCCGGGCGCGATCAATCAGATGCTCACCGCGCTCGGCAGCGACGCCAATTTCGAACTCAATCCTTTCGTTGCGGGCACGGTCACGCTCGGGCTGATTTTCGGCGCGTATATGACTGAGACGTTTCGCGGCGCGCTCCAGCGCATTCCGCGCGGCCAGTCCGAAGCGGGTTACGCCTACGGCATGACCGCGTGGCAGGTCTATCGTCGCATTCTGTTGCCGCAAATGGTGCGTCTGGCGATTCCCGGTTTCACCAACAACTGGCTCGTGCTCGTGAAGGGCACGGCGCTGGTGTCGTTGATCGGGTTGCACGATCTGATGTTTCGCGCGCGTGGCGCGGCGGAGGCCACGCGCGAACCGTTCACGTTCTATCTGCTCGCGGGCGTGTTTTATCTGCTCGTGACGATCGTTTCGCTGATCGCGCTGCATTACGTGGGGCGTCGTTTTGCGGTCGGCGCACGCGAGGTGCGCGCATGAACTGGGATCTTATCTGGCTCAACGCGCCGATGTTCCTGCACGGCCTGCTGCTCACGCTCTGGCTCGTATGCGCTTCGGTGCTGATCAGTTTCGTGATTGCCGTGCCGCTGGCGATCGCGCGCGTGTCGCGCAATCGCTGGGTCGCGTGGCCAGTTGCGGGCTACACGCTCGTCATGCGCGGTACGCCGCTGCTCGTGCAGCTTTTCATCGTCTATTACGGGCTCGCGCAATTCGCGTGGATGCGCGATTCGTGGGTCTGGCCGTGGTTTTCGAACGCCACGTTCTGCGCGATCTTCGCGTTCGTGCTCAACACAACTGCCTATAGCACCGAGATTTTCGCGGGCGCGATCCGCACCGTCCATCACGGCGAAGTGGAAGCGGCGCAGAGTTTCGGCATGAGCCGCGTGCTGGTGTATCGGCGCATCGTGTTGCCGTCGATGTTGCGCGCCGCGCTATCGCAGTACAGCAACGAAGTCATCATGATGCTGCAGGCCACGTCGATCGCCAGCACCGTCACGCTGCTTGATATCACCGGCGTGGCGCGTTACGTCAGCATGAACTACTACATCTCGTTCGAGCCGTATGTGACGGCGGGCGCTTTGTATCTCGTGCTCACGCTCGCGCTCACGCGTCTTTTTCGACTCGCCGAATCTCGCTGGTTGCGGCATCTCGCGCCGCGTGCGCATTGAGGAACGGCATTCATGTCTCCGTTGTTGATCGACAGAATCGGCAAGCGCTTCGGCACGCATACGGTGCTCGACAGCGTGTCGCTACGCGCCGAGCGTGGCGACGTCATTAGCATCATCGGTTCGAGCGGCTCGGGAAAAAGCACCTTGCTGCGTTGCTGCAATCTGCTCGAACAGCCGAGCGAAGGGCGGATTTACGTCAACGGCGCGGAGCTGAAACTGCGTCGCAACGCCCAGGGCGATCTCGAAAGCGCCGACAAGGCGCAATTGCGCGCCGTCCGCACGCGTCTCGCGATGGTGTTCCAGCACTTCAATTTGTGGCCGCATATGACCGTGCTGGAAAACCTGACTGAAGCGCCGATGCGCGTGCTCGGTGTGAAACGTCAGGAGGCGGTGGAGCGCGCGGAACATTATCTCCAGCGTGTGGGCCTCTACGAAAAGCGCGGGGCGTGGCCAACCCATCTTTCCGGCGGACAGCAGCAGCGCGTGGCCATTGCGCGCGCGCTGGCCGTAGAGCCCGACGTGCTGCTATTCGACGAACCGACTTCGGCGCTCGATCCCGAACTCGTCGGCGAAGTGCTGCGCGTGATGCGCGATCTCGCCGCCGAACAACGCACGATGATTGTCGTGACCCACGAAATGGGGTTCGCGCACCAGGTCTCGAACAAGGTGGTGTTTCTGCACCAGGGGCGCGTCGAGGAAAGCGGCGATCCGCACAGCGTACTCGTCTCGCCGCGCAGCGAGCGTCTGCGTCAGTTTCTGAGCGGCGCGCTCAAGTGAGTCGCGCCGCGATTGCGTGCAGCGTGACGCTGCACGAATGCTATTTTTAAAGGAGTTTCCGTCATGTCATCCCAACGTTTCAAGCAGTGCGATCTCTGGGGCGTGCCGTTCGACGGCGAGTCGTCGCTCGGCTATCCGGGCTCGCGCTACGCGCCCGAGCGCGTGCGCAACGCCGCGCGCTGGATCAATATGCGCATTCAGGACGGCAAGGTTTATTGCCTCGAAACCGATGACTTCTTCGAAGTCGGCGAAAATCTGCTCGTCGATCGCGGCGACGTGGCGGTGTCGAACGATACGCTGGCGACGTTCGCGGCCACCGAAGCGGCGGTGCGCGAATCGCTCGGCAACGGCCGTATGCCGGTTGTGATCGGCGGCGACGACAGCCTGCTTTATCCGGTTGCGAAGGGCGTGCACGACGCACTGCCGGGCAAGATCGCGATCGTGCATTTCGACGCGCATCTGGACCTCATGGATTCGAGCGAGGCGCAAGGCCGTTACAGCCAGTCGAGCGGCATGCGTCGCGCGCTGGAACTCGATCGCATCGACGCGCGCCAGTGCATTCAGGTTTGCGAGCGACATTTCAATTTCCCGGCTTCCGGCCGCTTCAAGCACGATAACGACCTCGTGCATCTGTCGGCCCGCGAAGTGCTCAAGCTCGGTCCCGCGGCCACCGTCGAACGCATTCTCGCGCGCACGCAGGGCGCGGATCATATCTTCCTGTCGTTCGATATCGACGCGATCGATCCGGCTTACGCACCGGGCGCGGGCGCGCACGAACCTGGCGGCATCAGCTCGGCCGAAGCGCTCGAAATGGTGGAAATGCTCGCGCCGCATTGCGTGGCGATGGCAATCACGGAAGTGAATCCGACCACTGATGTCGGCGACATGACTTCCACGCTCGCGGCTTATCTGGCGTTTTCGTTCGCGGTCTATGGCAGTCAGCGCAGCTAAAGCGCTTGATTTCACGCGCATACAAGCGCATAAAAGCGCAGCCGAATCGGCTGCACAAGCGCGCGATAACGGCAGGGAAGGGGCGTGGCGGACGGCGAAATCGCAATGATCCGCACGCGGTATCTGGAAGAATAATCGGATCGTGGATCGTATGACGATCTGGATTCCAAATTAATTTCCGCTCCGCCATGTCTCAGCAAACCACCGATACTGTCCTGATGGTGCGCCCCGCGCGCTTCGCGTTCAATCCGGAAACCGCGCGCGACAATCTCTTCCAGCACGACGCGCCTCAGCGTGAGGGCATACATCGCGCGGCGCTCGCCGAATTCGAGGCTTATGTCGATGCCTTGCGCGCGCGCCGCATCAACGTGCTCGTTGTCGACGACACGCTCGATCCGCCCACGCCCGACTCGATCTTTCCGAATAACTGGTGGTCGTCGCATGCGGACGGCTCGCTCGTGCTGTATCCGATGCGCGCGCCGAACCGCCGCGAGGAACGGCACGGTCCGGTGCTCGGCGCGCTCGCGCGGCATGCGCAATGGCCGGTCACGGTCGATCTGAGCGGCTACGAGCGCGAAGCCGTTTTTCTCGAAGGCACCGGCAGCGTGGTGTTCGATCGCGATACGCGGCGCTGCTATGCGTGCCGTTCGCCGCGTACGCATCAGCAGGTGCTCGATGCGCTTACGCAATGGCTCGGCTACGAGACGATCGTTTTCGATGCCGTGGACGCGCGCGGCGCGCCGATCTATCACACCAACGTCATGATGTGGATCGGCACGGCGCTCGCGGGCGTGTGTCTCGATGCGATCACCGACGCGCAGTCGCGCCGCGACGTGCTGGCCAGTTTGCGCGCGGCAGGCAAGCACGTGATCGAACTGAGCGTCGCGCAACTGGAGGCGTTCGCCGGCAACATGCTCGAACTGCGCGATCGCGACGGCGCGCCGATGCTGGTGATGTCGCGCACCGCATGGGCGTCGCTCGACGTCATGCAGCGCGCGCTGATCGAAGCGCACGCGACGCCCGTCGTGGTCGATATCGACACCATCGAGCACGTCGGCGGAGGCAGCGCGCGCTGCATGCTCGCCGAAGTTTTCGCGCCCACGGCGCGCGCATGAACGGAGCGCGATCATGATGATGGTACGGATGGCGCAAGCCGGCGACGCGCCCGCGTTGCTCGCGCTCGCGCGTAGTGCGGGCGTGGGCATGACGTCGTTCATGCCCGATCTCGCGATGATCGAGGCGCGCATCGAGCGCAGCGTTCAGACGCTCGCGGGTACGTTGCCGCTTGCGCAGCAGGGTTATCTGTTCGTGCTCGAGGACACGCTCGATGCGCGCGTGGCGGGCGTCTCGGGCATCGAAGCAGCGGTGGGGCTCGACGCGCCCTGGTACAACTATCGCATCGGGCGTTATCTGCATACGTCGCGCGGCGTGGGCGTGAGCAGCGACGCGTCGGCGCTGTTTTTATCGAACGACCACACGGGCCACAGCGAATTGTGCACGCTGTTTCTCGCGCCGGAGTATCGGCGCGACGGCAACGGCGCGCTGCTGTCGAAGGCGCGTTTCATGTTTATCGCGGCGTTTCGCGAACGCTTCACGCAAACGCTCGTGGCCGAAATGCGCGGCGTGACCGACGCGAGCGGACGTTCGCCATTCTGGGACGCCGTGTGCAGGCCGTTTTTTCGCATGGAGTTCGCCGAAGCGGACCGCCTCGTGGGACTGGGCCGCAAGTCGATCATCGCCGAATTGATGCCGCGTCATCCGCTCTATATGGCGCTGTTGTCGCGCGAGGCGCGCGAAGTGGTCGGCGAAGTGCATGCGCAGACGGCGCCAGCGCGCGCGTTGCTCGAATCGGAAGGGCTGCGTTTTGCCGATTACGTCGATATTTTCGATGGCGGCGCGACCTTGCAGGGCGATATCGATCGATTGCGTATCGTGCGCGAAAGTCGGCGGCAATCGATTGACGATGTGATGGCGCAGCCGACGCAAACGCTGTTGATCGCGAACGACGCGCTCGATGCGTTTCGTGTGACGAAAGCGCAGGTCGGCGAGTCGATGCGCGCGCATCGCTCGGCGTTGCTGGAGACGTTGAATCTGGCCGGAACGGCCGCGATTCGAACCGTGGATTTGCGCCCCGCGCCCGCTGCTTGTGCGTGATGCGCGCAAACGGTGCAAAGGGGCGGAAGGCGCGATTTTACGTGTGCTTTCCGTGCGCTGTCCGCGCCTGGTCCGTTAGGGCGAGCCGGGCATGCACGGGTGGCGCGCTTTTTGCGTCTACGTTGACGTGAAATGTGAATCCGCTTGAAGCCAGAAGGAGAAACTCATGTTCCGTTCGTTTTTGACGACGCCCGAAATGTTGCTGCTGCTTTCCGATGAACCCGAGCAGAACGAGGTCGAGACTTTCGAACCGCCACGCGAGCGCGGTTTGTTCGCCCGTCTGCTGCGCTTGACCGGCTGGCGATGAAACGATAGAACGATAAAACGCGTGATGCGTCGTCCGCGTTCACACGCGAACGGCGCATCACTTTACGCTTCAGCCCATCAGAACTGATAACCCACGCGCACCTCGCCCTGTTGCGCCGATGCGTGCGTCGTGTTGATCAGCGCGTCGTAGCTCAGCGACACAGTCAGGTTCTTTCGCGGATGCAGCGTCACGCCCGCGCCCGCCGTGAAATAGCCGCGCGGCAGGCTCGTGCCGGGCGCGGTGAACAGCGTGCCGTCGCTCGCGGCGACGCTCACGGCGCGGTTCGCGTCGAGCAGTTCATGCGCGTAGCCGATGCGCAATTGCGCGTTCACAGGCCGCAGCGCATCGCCGAATGCGCGATCGACCGTCACGCCCACATACGGTTGCAGGCTGCGCACGTTGTCGCTCCCGACGGCCAGATCCTGGCCGCCCGCGCCGCTCTCGCTGAAATCGTTCGCGTGGAAATACGCATAGCGCAGACCCACGCGCGGCGTCACCGTGAAGCTGCCGAGCGTCATCGGCAAACTGGCCTGGCCGCCCACGTTGAATTCCTCGCCCATGTGATCGCCTTCGGCCGTGCCGATCGAGCCGAACGGGCGTTTCTGCGAGAGGAAGTCGAGCCCGAATCCGAGCGTTGCACCGAGATTCAGGGCGCCGAATGCGCGGCCGCCGTAGAGCGCGGCGCGCAGCGTGTCGGTGGTGCCCGAGTCGCCCGTGTTCGATTCGTCGATATCGCTGTGGTCGTAGCCCACCGCGACGCCCGCCATGTACGCGCCGAGTTTCTGTTCGAGGCCCGCGAGGAAACCGTAGCGGTCGGCCTGGAAGCCCGGCGCGCCGCCGGTGCCGCCCACCTTGGTCTGGATACCCGTGGCCGTGATCCAGCCCGCCGGATTGCTGGCGCTGGCCGTCGAACCGTTCGTCGAACCGTTCGTCGCGCCATTCGTCGCTACATTGCCGAGACGGCCGAGCAGCGCCGCGCTTTGCGCCTGGGCAGCGAGAATCGCCGACGTGCCCGTGGCCGTGTAGATGCTCGTGTTGGTCGGCGCGACGACGGTCGTGCCGGTGTTCGTCCCCGAGAGCACGAGTTCGACGTCGTTCGCGCCGTACGTCACCGCCGAAGCGAGCGTGCCGATGTTCGACTGGCCCGCGCTCGTGACGCTGCTGAACGTGCCGCTCACGCCGCCGGTCGCCGAGACGAGCGTGTACGTGTGCGCCGTGTATGTGCCCGGATCGTAGGTGATCGCCAGCACGCCGTTGAGCGTGGCCTTGCCGTTGACCGCGAGTTGCGACGCGGCGCTCGGGCTCACTTCGATGGCGAGCGTCGCGTTCGACGCCTGCGTATAGTTGCCGCCGATCGTGAGCGTGCCGATCGAGCCGCCCGGTTCGACCGTGCCGTCGTTGGTCACGCTGCCCGCCACCGTGCCGTGGCCTCGCAGCGTGCCGGCCGCGTCGACGCTCGCATCGCCGCCGAGCACGGCCGTGGCGTTGTCGATATCGCCCACTTCGAGCAGGCCCGCGTTCACTTCGGTGGTGCCCTTGAATGTGCTGCTGTTGCCGTTGAGGATCAGCGAGCCGCTGCCTTGCTTCACGATCGCGCCGCTGCCGGTGAAGCTGCCGCCATAGGTGCCGTTCGCGTTGGCGAGCGTGAGCGTGCGTGCGCCGAGACTGACTGTTCCGGATCCCGAAATATTTTGCAGCGTGGCGCCGGACGTCGTCGACGAGATATCGAGCGTGCCGTTCGTGGTCACGCCGCTCGACGCTGAGATGCTGCCCGCGCCGGTGAGCGCGAGCGTCGCACCCGTGCCGATGACGGTGCCGCCGCTATAGGTGTTCGCGGCCGTGAGCGTCTCCGCGCCGCCGTTCACGCTCACGCCGCCCGTGCCGCCGATCACGCCGCTGTACGTATCGGCGGCGCTGGAAAGCGTGAGCGTTTTCGCGCCGAGCGCGACCGCGCCGCTGCCCGACAGCGTCGTGATCGACGCGCCTGAAGTCGTGCCCGAGATATCGAGCGTGCCCGCATTGGCCACGCCGCTCGACGCCGCGATGCCGCCGCTGCCCGTGAGCGCCAGCGTCGAGCCGCTCGTGATCGACGTCGCGCCCGTGTAGGTGCTCGCGCCCGAGAGCGTCTGGCTGCCCGTCACCGTGACCGCGCCGCTGCCCGCGACCGTGCCGCCGAAACTACCGCCCGAGAGCGTCACGCCGCTGCTGCCGACCGACACCGTGCCGGTGCCCGAGAGATTGCCGAGCGTGCCTTCCACCTGCAGCGTGCCGTTGTTGACCACGTTCGCGAGAATGATGTCGCCCGAGTCGGAGAGGATCAGCGTCGCGCCCGTCTGGATCAGCGTCGTGCCCGTGTAGGTGCTGACGCCCGTGAGCGTTTGCGTGCCGCTCGCGATGGTGAGGCCGCCCGTGCCCGAAATCGAGCCGCTGAACGTGCCGCTCGCATTGGTCAGCGTGAGCGTCTGGCCGCCGAGGTTGACCGTGCCGCTGCCCGAAAGACTCGCGATCGACGAACCCGACGTCGTGCCGGAAATATCGAGCGTGCCGTTCGCCGTCACGGCCGATTGTGCGAGGCTGCCCGTGCCCGTGCCCGTGCCCGTGCCCGTGCCGGTGAGCGCGAGCGTCGCGCCGCCCGCGATGGTGGTCGCGCCCGCGTAAGTGTTCGTGCCCGAGAGCGAGACCGTGCCCGCGCCGACCGTCACCGCCGAGAAGTTCGAAATCGCGCCGCTGTACGTGAACGCATTGCCCGATCCCGGCGACATCGTCAGCGTGCTGGTGCCGGTGCCGCCGTCCATGTCGCCCGTGACGGAGGCCACGCCGCCGAGGATCTGCACGGCACTGTCGCCGCTCCCGAGGTCGATGGCCTTGCCCGTGTCGTCGGCGCGGATCGTGCCGTAGTTGACGATCGTCGCGTCGTTGCCGCCCGTCGAGACCACGGCCTCCGTCCCACCCGATTCGAGCGTGCCCGCGGCCTCGTTCGTGATCGACACCGTGAACGCGTTGGCCGCGCCCGTGACCGCAATCGCGCCCGCGCTCTGGCCGTATATCAGGCCGCTGTTGTCGATGACCGAATCGGCGTAGATGCCTTGCGTGGCGATGGGGTCGCCCGTGGTCGGATCCTTGTCGACGCCCGCGAGCGTGATGCCGCGCCCGAGGCCCGTGTTGGCGGACCCGTCGATGTCGTTGGTCGCCGAGTTGTAGCCGGCGATGGTCCCCGAGTTGATGATCGTGCCGCCGCCGACGGTCACGCCTTCGCTGGTGTCGCCGTTCGCGTGCAGCGACTGGATCGTGCCGGTGTTCGTGATGTTGACGATGCCGTCGACGTCCACGCCGTCGCCGTCCGCGGTGCGGCCGTTGCCCGTGATCGTGCCGTCGTTCTTGACCGTCACCACTTCGTTCGCGTTGAAGCCGTCGATGTTGATGCCCGAGCCGTCGTCGCCCTGGATCACGCCGCCTTTCGCGTTGGTGACCGAGAGCGTGTACGCGCCGGAGGTGGTCACGTCGGTATTGCCGCCCGTGATGCCGTGACGCGCGCCTTCGATCAGGCCCGTGGCTTCGTTGGTGACGACGACGCCCGTGTTGGTTTGCGCGTCGATGCCGTCGCTGCCGTCGCCGATGGTGGCCGCCGCGTTGTACGCGTAGATCGTGCCGGCGTTGTCGATGGTGCCGTTCACGCCGGGGCGCACGGCGTCGGCTTCGTACGCCTGGATCAGTGCGCCCGTGCCGTTGTAGACCGAGTTCGTGCCGGTGGTGATCGCGTTGAAGTCGATCGCCTGCGCGCCGCCTTCGCTCGCGTTGTACGAAATGATCTTGCCGTAGTTGCTGAGCTTGACGCTGTTGTCGCTGTACTGCATCTGGATCGCGTCGTCGTCGGCGGCCGAGATCGTGCCGTTGTTGACGATCGTGAGCGTGAGCGGGTCCGACTTGTCGCGGATCGCGCGGCCGTCCGTGCCCGTGGCGGCGGTGCCGGTTTCCTCGATCGTGCCGTTGTTCGTGATGGTGCCGGTGCCCTTCACGGCGATCGCGTTGCTGCCGTCGCTCACGTTGAGCGTGACGCCCGCGTTGACGGTGACCGTGCCGTTGGCGGCGAGGTTCTGCGAGCTGGTCGTATCGGTGGAGATCACGACGGTCGTGCTGGCGGCGTGGGCGTGGCCTTGCGCGAGCAGCGCCGTGGCGAGCGCAACGATCTGCGCGATGCGCTGCTTGCGCAGCGTGTGCGACTGAGTATCGACCCATGATGCAGCGGGCGCGGCGTTGCCGATCTTGCGCGACGTTGCGCGGCCCGCGCCGGCGCGCGTGCGGCCGTGCTCGGAGATCGCTTGCATGACGCCCAGCGCGCGGTTGAACACGACACGGTAGAGGTGATTCATCGCAGCCTTTTTCTCGTTCTGTCGACGCCGCGCGTGACGCGTCGCCGTGGTGGACGGGCCAATCCGGGCGTGGCGGCCAGGGCACGAGTCAGGCAGGGGGAAAACACAGGCGGGCAGTCGGCGCAGGCGGCGCCGTCTTTGCACGGGGCGCCGGGGCCGATCCGCTTTTGCGTCTCTGCTGGTCGATGACGTGGCCGTGCAAGCTTCCTTGCAGCCGGAGGCACGGGTTCTCGATACGAAGATATTTCTTGTAAGCACGCGCGGCGTGGCGGCCGGTAAGGCGCGAAAGCCTGGCGCAGCGCGTTGGGGCGCTATTCAGCCACGCGGATGTGACCGATCCGTGACGTAATGTGAAAGGTTGTGATTACAACGTATTACGCGGGAGAAAGTTTCGGGTGCAAGCGGGAAGGATTCGTGACAGCCGCCGCGCCCGTGCGTTGCACACGTGCGGATGAGAGGCGGCTGCGGATTCCGGCTCACGCAAGCGTTTGCGCGTGCCGGATTCGAAGCGGATCGGCCTCGTGGCGAAGCCGATCGATGGAAGAGTCGATGGAAGAGCGCGTCAGCGCGTTACGGCACTACTGCGCCGCGATCACCGCGATTTCGACGAGCAGATGCGGCGCGGCGAGCCGGGCTTCGACGGTCGCGCGCGTGGGCGCTTGACCGGGCGTCACCCACGCGTCCCAGACTTCGTTCATGCCCGCGAAATCGCGGCCGATATCGGCGAGCCAGACTTGCGCCGAGACGAGCCGCGACTTGTCGATGCCCGCCTGGGCGAGAAAGCCGTCGATCTTCGCGAGCACGCTCGCAGTCTGAATCTTGACGTCGACGGTGGGATCGGCGGACGTCTGGCCGCCGACGAAAACGAGACCCGCCGCCTTGACGACGCGGCTCATGCGCTGACTGGTTTCGATGCGGACGATTTCGGTATCGGACATGGGTGCAGTGACTCCTGTGCGCTGTGCGAGCGCGGTTGAATGATGGGGAACGTGCGGGCTAGTGCGCGGCCGCGTGATCCATGGCGGTTGAAGGCGCTTCGTGTGTCTCGCGCCCGAACCGGTCGATGGCGAATGCGTCGAGCGGCACCGAAGGCGCGCCGTCGAGCATGAGTTCGCTCACGACCTGCCCGCAGGCCGGGCCCAGCTGAAATCCGCTGCCGCAATAGCCGAACGAGTAGTAGAGGCCGCTCGCCGTGCGGCTCGCGGAAATCACGGGCAGCGCGTCGTCGGTGAAGGCTTCGACGCCTGCCCACGCGCGGTTGACGCCGAGGTCGCGCAGATGCGGAAACAGATCGACGACGGTCCGCGCGCTTTTCACGAGGCGCATGAAATCGACTTCGCCGTGCCGCCCCGGTAGATCGGCGTGACCGATCAGCTTGCCGCCGATCACGACCGTGCCGTTGTCGAACTGCTTGAACGAGAGCGGCCGTCCGGTCGCACCGAGCGTCGCGCGGCAGAACGGCGCAACGCGCTGCGTGACCATCAGCATCAGTCCTTCGGGATGCACGGGCACGGGCTCGCCCGCCTGGCGCGCGAGTTCGCCCGACCACGCGCCCGCCGCCACCAGCAGCTGGCGCGCCGCGAACGTGCC
>NZ_JAAGPN010000110.1:0-26555 GCF_017104805.1 Paraburkholderia sp. Ac-20347
TTGCGTCAATGCGGCAGCAGGCGCGAGAGCGCCGCGCTCGCGAGCGTGCCGATCTGGCGCAGGAAATCGGTGGCCATGCCGTCGTGGAAGCGGCGCGGATCGGGCGAGCCGAGCACGATCAGACCGAACGCTTCGCCGCTCGGATCGGCTTCCTCGTCGTTCGCACGGCGGCGCAGCGCGACGATCGCGACCGATTGCGTCGGCTGCTCCTCGCCTTCGGCGCCCGGCGCGGCGGCGAGCCACTGCGCGGCTTCGAAGCCGGTGTTCGCGCCGCAATACGGCACGTCGAGGCTGTTGGCGAACAGGCGCACTTCCTCGCCCGTGTGCTTCGCGAAGTCCGCTTGCGCATAGGCGTCGGCGACGTCCCAGACGCGCAGCGCCGCGAGCGGCACGTCGAATTCGTCGCGCAATTGCCCGGCGATCGTGCGCGGCAGCGCATGCGGATCGCGCTCGGCGACGACCTGCGAAGTCCAGCGCACGAAGCGCGCGGCGATGCTGTCGTTTTCGTGGCCGTAGCGCAGCAACTCGGCGAGGCGCAGTTCGAGGTGCTTGTTCTTTTCGCGCAGCATTTCCATCTGGCGCTCCTGCAGCGACACGGCAGCCTTGCCGTGCGGATTGCCGAGCTTGATCGTCGCCAGCAGTTCGGCGTGCTCGACGAAGAAATCGGGGTGGGCGAGCAGGTAGTCGGCGACTTCGCGATCGTTCATGTTGTAGACGCTTTCGGTGAAGAAGCGGCGCGCGGCGGCGCGCCATGCGTGATGCGATGCTGCGGTGCTTCTGATGTGTACTGCCGATGGGTGTTGCGTGTGCCGCTGTGGCTCGGGCGGGCCGAGCCGGTTCAGACCGTCAGCTCGATCTCGCCTTCGAAGACGGTCGTGGCCGGACCGGCCATGAACAGTGACGCGTTTTCGTCGCGCGCGCCGTCCCAGTCGATCGTGAGCGTGCCGCCGTGCGTGTGCACCTTCACGGGCGTATCGAGCAGGCCGCGGCGAATGCCCGCTGCCACCGCCGCGCACGCACCCGTGCCGCACGCGAGCGTTTCGCCCGCGCTGCGCTCGAACACGCGCAGACGCACTTCGGTGCGCGACACGATTTCCATGAAACCGGCGTTGACCTTGTTCGGAAAGCGCGCATGCGTTTCGACGAGCGGGCCTTCGGTGAGCACCGGATACGCCTCGACGTCATCGACGACCTGCACCGCATGCGGATTACCCATCGACACGGCCGAGATCCAGCGCGTCTCGCCATTCACGTCGATCGGCCAGAGCGTGTCGTTGCCTTCGCGGCGGCCTTCGAGACCGCTCGCGTCGAACGGCAGACGCGCCGGTTCGAACACCGGGCTGCCCATATCGACCACGACTTCGCCGTTCGGCTGCATGGCGGGCGAGATGATGCCGTTCTGCACCTGCACGCGGATGCGGTCCGCCGTGGTGAGCTTGCGATCGCGCACGAATTTCACGAAGCAGCGCGCGCCGTTGCCGCAGTGCTCGACCTCGCCGCCGTCGCAATTGAAGATGCGATAGCGGAAGTCGACGCCGTCGACCGTCGGCTTCTCGACCAGCAGCAACTGATCGGCGCCGACGCCGAAGTGGCGGTCGGCGAGCGCGCGCACGCGCTCGGGCGTGAGCGCGAGGTCTTCGCTGTAGCCGTCGAGCACGACGAAGTCGTTGCCCGCGCCGTGCATCTTGGTGAATTTGAGTTTCATGCCGTTATTGTAAGCGACGCGCGGACCCGCGCCCGCGCGCTTTCAGTCGTGGCGAGACGCTTACGAGTAGACGCTCGGTTCGCCGGGCGGCCGCGTCTTGAAGCGCTTGTGCACCCAGTAGTACTGCTCGGGAATGCGCGGAATCTGCTCTTCGAGGAAGGCGTTCATGCGGCGTGCGTCTTCTTCGTCGTTGCCGGTCGGGTAATTGTCCCAAGGTTTGAAGATCTTCAGCCGATAACCCTTGTAATTGGGCAGCACCTCGCCGATGAACGGCACGACCTGCGCATGGCCCACTTTCGCGAGACGCCCGACCGCCGTGAGCGTGCACGCGGGCACGCCGAAGAAGGGCACGAAGGTGGAATTGCGCATGCCGTAGTCCATGTCGGCGCCGAGCATCACGGGCTTGCGGTCGCGCAGCCAGCGCAGCACGGCGCGCGCGCTGTCCGCGCGGCTGACCATTTCGGCGCCGAAGCGGCTGCGGCCGGCCTTCGCGGCGGCTTCGAACTCGGGGTTCGAGAACGGCTGATACAGCGAGCCGCACGGGCGATGCAGCGAGTAGTTCAGGAACATCGAACCCGCTTCGATCCCCACGAAATGCAGGCCAAGGAACAGCGTGGGCGGCAGATCGGGATCGGTGAGATCGACTTCGCTGTCGAGCTGGATGAGCTTTTCGAGCTTCTTCGCCGAGCCGAACCACTGCACGCTGCGCTCCATATAGCTGCGGATGGCCTGGCGGAAATGCTTGCCGGCCACGTCCTCGCGCTTCTCGTCGCTCCACTCGGGGAAGCACAGGCGCAGATTGGTGTGCACGACGCGCTTGCGGCGGCTCGGGATCTGATAAAGCAGCCAGCCGAGGCCGTCGCCGAGGCGCGCGACGAAGCCATAGGGCAAGATCGCGAACAGCTTGAGCAGGCCGATGGCGAAACGGGAGCCTAGCTTGCCGAGCATGATGCGGCTCCCAAGACTGGCGGAAACGAACTGGAGAAGGCGATTGACAACACGCGCGGCGACTCTGCGACAAATTAGGGAAGTCGCTATAATACGGGCTTCGCCGAGTTAACTGACAACTTGCGGGGCGAAGCCGGTTTGCCGCACATCGTTCTTTTCGACCGATCTGCAGGCGCGCCGGTCCGGTAATCCGCTAAAGCGTCGCCGCTTCGAGGCCCGAAGCTGGCAACGTGAGTACCACCGTCACCAGCTACAAGGAGCCTTACACGTGGCAAACGATTATTTCTTCACCTCCGAATCCGTTTCGGAAGGCCATCCGGACAAGGTCGCCGACCAGATCTCGGACGCGATCCTCGACGCCATCCTTACGCAAGACAAATACTCGCGCGTTGCAGCGGAAACGCTCTGCAACACGGGTCTCGTCGTGCTCGCCGGTGAAATCACCACCACGGCCAACGTCGATTACATCCAGGTCGCGCGCGACACGATCAAGCGCATCGGCTACGACAACACCGACTACGGCATCGACTACCGCGGCTGCGCAGTGCTCGTCGCCTACGACAAGCAGTCGCCGGACATCGCCCAGGGCGTGGACCGCGCGCACGACAACAACCTCGATCAAGGCGCGGGCGACCAGGGCCTGATGTTCGGTTATGCGTGCGACGAAACGCCCGAGCTGATGCCGCTGCCGATCCACCTTTCGCACCGTCTGGTCGAGCGCCAGTCGAACCTGCGCCGCGACGGCCGTCTGCCCTGGCTGCGTCCGGACGCGAAGTCGCAGGTCACCGTGCGCTACGTCGACGGCAAGCCGCACGCGATCGACACGGTCGTGCTGTCCACGCAGCACTCGCCGGACATCGACCTCGGCACGCTGCGCGAAGCCGTGATCGAAGAAGTCATCAAGCCGGTCCTGCCGGCCGATCTGATCAAGGGCGACATCAAGTTCCTCGTGAACCCGACCGGCCGTTTCGTGATCGGTGGCCCGCAAGGCGACTGCGGTCTCACGGGCCGCAAGATCATCGTCGACACGTACGGCGGCGCAGCTCCGCACGGCGGCGGCGCGTTCTCGGGCAAGGATCCGTCGAAGGTCGACCGTTCGGCTGCCTACGCCGGCCGTTACGTCGCGAAGAACATCGTGGCCGCCGGCCTCGCCTCGCGCTGCCTGATCCAGGTCTCGTACGCGATCGGCGTGGCCGAGCCGACCTCGGTCATGGTCAACACGTTCGGCACCGGCAAGGTTTCGGACGCGACCATCACGAAGCTCGTGCGCGAACACTTCGACCTGCGTCCGAAGGGCATCATCCAGATGCTCGACCTGCTGCGTCCGATCTACGAAAAGACCGCTGCTTACGGCCACTTCGGCCGCGAAGAGCCGGAATTCTCGTGGGAAGCCACCGACAAGGCGCTCGCGCTGGCTGAAGCCGCCGGCACGGAACCCGTCGTCGCGCTGGCGTAAGCACGCTGCGCCGTTCGATGCCGCACAAGCGGCGTCGCACGCGCCATGAAAAACCCCGCAGGGCTCGCGCCCGTGCGGGGTTTTGTTTTTCTGCGCGTGTCTTTTTAACGCATCGCGAAGCCGAACCAGCCTTCGCTGCTCGCGCCCATGCGGCGCGGCCGGCGCGTGTTGCGCGCCGTGTGGACGGTCGAGGGCGCGGCGAGCGTGCGCAGCGTCGTGTTCGGACGATAGAGCAGCGTGCGCAGCGAGAAGTGGCGCGAACCGGCGCGCTGACGCAGCACCGAGAAGAACGCGTGGAACCAGGCGCGCATGCCGTCGACGGGACGCGCTTCACGCACGTGCTGGGCGAGTGCGCGCGTGCGTGCGGCGTGATGGCGCAGCGCGCGGACGACATGACGGCGGGGGCGCGCGGCCTTCAGTGCGGCGCGAGTCATACGGCGAGTATCAAAAAGGGTTTGCATGGCGTGTGCGGAATCGGGTTCGGTGTGCGCCTCGCGCGACGTGATGCTTCGAGCACCAAACGTGCCTGTTTGCAGGGAAGTCACGATAGCGGAATTCGCGCGGCGAGACGCTGGGCGTGCGCAAGGCGAAGGAATGAGCGCGGGGATCGGCCCGAAGAGGCGAGCGCCTTGCTGGGCAAGGTCTGGCTGGCGGTCCGTCCGCGCATTGGAGGTGAAGTGCGATGAAACTGCATGCGCGCAGACTACACGCGAATCGTGACGCCAGAAAGTCGGTTAATACCCGCGTGTGCTCAATAAAGAAGCATGTCATTGCGCCCTTTGTCGCCATCGCGGTGCGCGTGCGCCATCGGCGTGCTCGAGATGGGTTCGTTGTCGGCGTGGGCTTTCGCACGCACTCATATCATCCGGATGGCTAACGCTTGCCTCCGCCCGAGCCCGCACGCTTTACAATCGAGCGAACGGCGCAGGCTCGGGCAAACAGGCCTCGGGGCGCCGCTGCTGCGCGCCTCGCGCGTCATCGGAGCCGCTTCGGTGCGCAGCCTTCGCAGGCCTCGAATAACGGAAGTCTCATGTCAGTTCAGTCAAAGAAAGAACAGGTGCAGGCGCTGCGCGAGCGCGGTTTCGTGGTCGTGCCGGGCCTCGTCGCGCCCGAGCGTTGCGACGAGATCAAGCGCACCGCGCAGGAGCAGTTGAAGGCGGCGCAGGCGCCGGTCGAATTCGAAGCCGACCTGCGTTATCCTGGCGCGCCGGACTCGAAAGACGCGCCGGGCGGCCATACAGTGCGGCGTCTGCTCGACGCTTATGGGCGTGATCCGCAATTCGCTTCGTGGGCCACGTCGCCGGAAATCGCGGGCTGGATGGAGCTGTATTTCGGCGAGGAGCCGATGCTCTCGCGCGTGCATCACAACTGCATGATGACCAAGCATCCCGCGTACGGTAGCCTCACGGGCTGGCATCGCGACGTGCGCTACTGGTCGTTCGAACGCGACGACCTCGTTTCCGTGTGGCTCGCGCTCGGGCCGGAAACGGTCGAGAACGGCGGCCTGTGGTTCGTGCCGGGTTCGCATACGGCGCCGTTCACGTCGTCGAGCTTCGACGCCGCCAAGTTCTTCCGCTCCGACGTGCCCGAGAATCAGGCGTGGATCGAGCAGGCCATTTCGCCCACGCTGCAGAAGGGCGACGTGGTGTTCTTCCACTGCAACACGCTGCATTCGGCCGGCCAGAACCAGAGCAACGACGTGAAGTTCTCGCTCGTCTACACCTACCACGGCGCGAGCAACGTGCCGCTGCCGGGTTCGCGCTCGGCCTCGAAACCCGAGGTCAAGCTGGTTTGACGATGCAGGATCGACGATAAAGGGCGCGTGCGTCACGCATCGCGCCCGTCGTGCAACAGACGTGCCGCCGATGTGAAGCCGATCTAAAGCGCGATGCGCCTAGCGGCGGCGGCCGCTGAATGCGAGACCGGTGATGCCCGCAATGGTCGCGGCCACGCCGGCCACGATCAGCGTCATCGTGCGGTCGGTGGGCGCGCCCGTCACGAGGCGCGAAACGTCGTTCGAGAACGAGTGAAATGACTGGCCGCCGAAGTAGAGCAGCGCCACGCCGCAGGCGATCAGCGCGAACGAAACCGCTTTCATCATAAGAGACCTCCCGGGGTTGGACGGACGCCGCAGTGTAGGCGAGCCGAGCTTTGGCGTCCATGTTCGCATCCCACATGATGGGCCTCTGCACGCATCGCGCGGATTGGCTAACATGGCAGCCCGCGCGGCGCATCGAGCGGGCGCAAACCGCTGCTGTAGCGGCATTTGCGTGTATCGGGCGCCGCCGCCGGACTTCCTGAAAACCTGTTCTCGTCGAGGATTCAAACGATGGCCTACGAAGCAGCTGCTGAACGCTATTCGGAGATGCAATACCGCTTTTGCGGCAAGTCGGGACTCAAGCTGCCGGCGCTCTCGCTCGGCCTGTGGCACAACTTCGGCGACACCACGCCGATTTCGACGCAGCGTGACATCCTGCGCACGGCCTTCGATCTCGGCATCACGCACTTCGACCTCGCGAACAATTACGGCCCGCCGTACGGCAGCGCCGAAACCAATTTCGGCCGTATTTTCAAGGACGATTTCCGTCCGTACCGCGACGAGCTGCTGATCTCGTCGAAGGCCGGCTGGGACATGTGGCCGGGTCCGTACGGCCAGGGCGGCGGCTCGCGCAAGTACGTGCTCGCGAGCCTCGACCAGAGCCTGCAGCGCATGGGCCTCGATTACGTCGACATCTTCTACTCGCACCGTTTCGACGTGGAAACGCCGCTCGAAGAAACCGCCGGCGCGCTCGCCACGGCCGTGCAGCAGGGCAAGGCGCTGTACGTGGGCATCTCGTCGTATTCGGCGCAGAAAACGCGTGAAATGGCGAAGTTGCTGGCCGAGTACAAGGTCCCGCTGCTGATCCATCAGCCGTCGTACAACCTGCTCAACCGCTGGATCGAGCACGATCTGCTCGACACGCTCGAAGACATCGGCACGGGCAGCATCGCGTTCACGCCGCTCGCGCAGGGTCTGCTCACGAACAAGTATCTGAACGGCGTGCCCGAAGACGCGCGCGTGAACCGTCCGGGCGGCGGTTCGCTCAAGAGCGAGCATCTGAGCGCGCAGAACATCGAGCACGTGCGCAAGCTCAACGAACTCGCGCAGCGTCGCGGCCAGAGCCTCGCGCAGATGGCGATCGCCTGGACGCTGCGTGGCGGCCGCGTGACCTCGGCGCTGATCGGCGCGAGCCGCGCGGAGCAGGTGCGCGAGAACGTGGCGGCGCTGAAGAACATCGAGTTTTCGGCGGAAGAGCTGGCCGAGATCGATCGTTTCGCGACCGAAGGCGGCGTGAATCTGTGGGAAAAGCCGTCGACCGATCAGCACATCTGATCGCGCGCGTCCGGTGTGCGGACGCGTGAAGATGGACGCCCGACGCCTCGCTTCATGCGAGGCGTTTTTTATTCGGCATCAACGTTGTAATGCGCGGTGACAGGCCTTGCGACGCCGAAGGCTGCGCGTCCTGGGCCTGTCACGGAGCGCTGCTAACGTCGCGGCAGTCTTTGCACTGAGGATTGCCGATGGAGTCGACGAGCGCCGTACGTACCCTGGGCGAGGCAGCATCCGCGCCGCCTGCCGCCGCGCCGCGCGCGTCCGCCGGCACGGCAAGCCGACGCACCCCCGATCTGCGCGCCAACACCGCGCTCATCGCCGTCGCCACGCTCGCGCTTGCGTATCAACTGTTTGGTTTGCCGCTGCTGCTGCGCGCGGCGGGCGGGCCGACTTTCGCGCTGATGGCGTCGCTCGTGCCGGTCGTGCTCGCCACGCCGATCCACTGGGGTTTGATCCACGAAGGCATACACGGACAACTGCTGCGCTCGCGGCGCGCGAACGAAATCGTCGCGCGGCTGCTGGCCATCGGCATGGCGATGCCATTCGACGCCGTGCGTTTCGGACACCTGATGCATCACCGTTTCACGCGCGAGGCGTTCGATCGGCCCGACGTCGACGATGCACACGGTCCGCGCTGGCTGCGCCGCCTCACGTGGTACGTGCGGCTGCTCGGCGGTCTGTATGTGGGCGAACTGCTGGTGCCGCTGCTCGCGTTCCTGCCGCTGCGGCTCGCGCGCACGCTCGTCGCGCGCGGCGTGGGCACGCCCGGCGAACGCGCGAGCGCCGAGGACGTCCAGGTGCAGCGTCTCTTCGTGAATCACGCGACCGATCCGCAAAAGCGCCATCGCGCGCGGCGCGACTGGCTTTGCTCGCTGGCGCTCTATGCGTGCGCGTTCGCGCTGTACGGGAAGGCGTGGCCGGTGCTGGTCGCGGCGATGTTCGCGCGCGGCTTGTGGCTCTCGCTCGCGGATAACCTGCCGCATTACGGCGTCGCGCTCGACGAACCGGGCCGCTCGCGCGACTTTCGGGTGCCGCGCGTGATCGGCTTGATGCTGATGAATCATCATCTGCATCGGCAACATCATCTGTATCCGACGCTGCCGTGGGTCGCGCTGCCCGCACTCGTCGCCGACGATGACGAAGCGGGCGATCCTGACGCGTCCGCATCAACGCGCGAGGCGTACTGGCGCGCGGCCGCGCGTCAGCTCAAGGGGTTGCAGCCGGGTGTGGGGGAGTGCGGTATGCGCTGAAACGCGCGGCACGACAAAGCGTCCGCGCACGATAGCGCGGCTGCATGCGCCCGAATGCACTCAAGCTGCACTCAAGCGCACGTCAGCACGCCAGCCAGGAATCAAACCAGCACGCAGACGACGCGGAACCCCCAAACATCCGCATCGCCCTCACGTCGCGCGCCGCCTGAATCGCTACATCAGCGCGGGCAGCGTTTCGACCAGCGCGACCGCGACCAGGGCGCCGATCAGCGCGCCGATCACGCGCAAGCTGTTGTGCCGGAATTCGGTCGCGCAGGGCAAGGCGCCGAGAAAGAGCGCGCCGGCAAGGGCCATCGGGATGATCATCACGAAATCGCCGATCGTGAAATATCCTTCCATGCTCGTCTCCTTTTTTCGTGGGGCGGCAGGCGCGGCGCGTTCAAGCAAGCTTTCTTCTATCGCACGGCGTGCGGCGCTGCGGCTGCGGGCCTGAATCGAGTATAGGTGAGGCTTGCAAACGAGACGCCTCGCGCGCGATCCGTTGGTGCGCCGCCGCACGACCGCGCAGGCCCGCGTGGCGGGACTCCGCGGCGTCGCGGCGAACGCGGTGCGGTGCGTGCGCGCAGCGTCGTCAGGTTACGAACAGCTTTCGATTCGATGCATGGCGCTTCGAATGCCGCCGTGAATGCACGCCTGGATGCAACCTCAAGCCGCGCCTTCGCGTTCCCGCGCGCGCAGCATGCTCGCCAGCGCCAGTCCGGCCACCAGCAGCACGGCGACCAGACCCGCGACGCCGCCCCAGCCCCAACCGGCCCAGAAGTGGCCGCCGACCGAACCCATGATGCTCGAACCCAGGTAATAGGCCAGCAAGTAGAGTGCCGCCGCCTGGCCCTTGGCTTCGCGCGCGAGCCGGCCGACCCAGCCGCTTGCGACCGCGTGGCCCGCGAAGAAGCCGATCGTCAGGCACGCGATGCCCGCGGCGATCGCGTAGAGCGGCGTGAACATCGTCAGCGCGACGCCCGCGAGCATCAGCGCGAGGCTCGCGATCAGCACGCGTCCGCGACCGAAGGTGTCGGCCATGCGGCCCGACCACGGCGAGGCCACCACGCCGGTCAGATAGACGAGGAAGATCGCGCCGATGGCCGCCTGGCTCATGCTGTACGGCGGCGCGATCAGCCGGTAGCCGATGTAGTTGTAGAGCGTGACGAAGCTGCCCATCAGCACGAAACCCATCACGAACAGCACGGGCAGGCCGGGCCGTCCGAAGTGGCGGATGAGCGCCGCGCGGTGATGCGAGAAGCCGAGCCCGCGTTTGGGCACGAAATGGCGCGACGGCGGCAGCAGCGAGCGGAACGCGAACATCGAGCAGAGCCCCAGCACGCCGATCACGGCCACGGCCACGCGCCAGCCGAACAGGTCGGTGCAGATGCCGGTGATCACGCGTCCGGCCATGCCGCCGATCGCGGTGCCGCCGACGTAGAGACCCATCGAAAGGCCGAGGCCCTCGGGATGCATTTCCTCGGCGAGCCAGGCCATCGCGACCGCGGGCACGCCGCCGAGCGCGATGCCTTCGAGCGTGCGCAGCACCAGCAATGTTTCCCAGTGGGGCACGAACGCGACGGCGAGCGTCAGTAGCGACGAGGCCGTGAGCGAGGCCGTCATCATGGCGCGTCGGCTCCAGCCTTCGGAGAAGAAGCCCGCGACGAAGATCGCGCCCGCGAGCGCGGCGGTCGAAAACGAGAGCGAAAGGCTGCTTTGCGCGGGGCTCACGCCGAACGTCTGCGAGAACGCGGGCAGGAGCGGCTGGACGCAGTAGAGCAGCGAAAACGTGGCGTAGCCCGCGAACAGCAGCGCGAGACTCGCGCGCCAGAAGGCGGGGCTGCCGCGCTCGATATAGGGAAGGGTCGCGCTCGGGGAAGCGGCGGAAGCGCTGCTGGGCGCGGTCTTGCGGTCGGCGCCCGGTGATGCGGTCACGACTGGAACTCCTTGCGGAAAATGGCAAAGGCGCAACGATACGCCTGTTGCACGATCCGTGCCGCGTGGATTGGCAGCGCGCGGCGCGTTTTGCGTTCCGCGACAGCGTCAGTTGTGCGAAGGAGCGGAAGAAGCAGAGGAAGAAGCGGCGTCGCTGGTTGCGTGAGCAACCGAAGCCGACGCCGACTTCGGCGCGCTTCCATCGACCGAATCCAGCGCCGCCGCGCTCCATCCGCCGCCGAGCGCCTTCACGAGCGCGACGCTCGCCGCGAGCCGCCGCCGCGCGATCGTCACCGCCTGGCGCTCGTTGGACAGCGTCGTGGTCTGCGCGACCACCACATCGAGATACGTGATCGCGCCGTTCTTGTAGCGATCCTCGACGATCGCCAGCGTGCGCTTCGCGGCGTCCACCGCGCGATCCTGCGCCACGGCTTCCTGTTCGAGCACGCGCAGCGCCGCGAGGTTGTCCTCGACCTGGCCGAACGCGTCGAGCACGGTTTGCCGATACTCCGCGACGCTGGCGTCGTACTGCGCGCGCGCCTCGTTGCGCACCGCCTCGCGTCCGCCGAAGTCGAGCAGCGTGCCCGCGAGCGCCGGGCCGAGCGACCAGAAACGCGCGGGCGCGACGAGCCACTGGCTGTAGTTCGTCGCCTCCAGACCGCCCGTGACCGCGAGCATCAGGCTCGGGAAGAACGCCGCCGTGGCCACGCCGACCTGCGCATTGGCGGCGGCCACGCGTCGCTCGGCGGCGGCGATGTCGGGGCGGCGCTCCAGCAGCGTCGACGGCACGCCGGGCAGCGAGGCGAACGGTTGCGCCGAGAGCGGCGCGCCGGGCAGCACGGCGAGCGTGAACGTGGAAGGCGGCTGTCCCGTGAGAATCGCGATGGCGTGTTCGAGCTGCGCGCGCTGCACGCCGAGATCGATCGCCTGCGCCTCGGTGGTCTGCAATTGCGTCTGCGCCTGGCCGACATCGGCGTCGGTGGCGATGCCGCCGTCGTAGCGATGCTGCGTAAGCGCGAGCGACTCGCGATAGGCGGCGAGCGTGTCGTCGAGCAACTGGCGCTCGCGGTCGATGCCGCGCAGTTCGAAGTAATCGGTCGCGAGTTCGGCCTGCATCGAGAGCAGCACGGCCTGCATGTCGGCGGCGCTCGCCTGCGCGTTGGCGCGCGCGCTTTCGACGCTGCGCGCGACGCGTCCCCAGACGTCGGGTTCCCAGGTGGCGTCGAGGCCCGCGCTGTAGTCGTTGATCGTGTGCCCGGCCTTCGAGGTGTACGCGACGTTCTCCGAGGTGCGCGTGCGCGAGAAATCGCCGCCCGCGGTCACGACCGGGAAGAAGCTGGAGCGCTGCTGCGCGACGTTCGCGCGCGCCGCACGAAAGCGCGCCTGCGCGGCCTGCACGTTCTGGTTCGCTTCGGCGACGCGGGCTTCCAGCGCGTCGAGTTCGGTGTCGCCGTAGATCCGCCACCACGCGCCGCGCGGCGCGACGTCGGCGGGCTGCGCGAGCGTCCAGCCGGTATCGTCGAGTGCTTTTGCGGAGGCTTCCGCGTTGGTTTCCGCGGCAGCTTCCTTGTACGTGGCGGCGACCTGCGCCGTCGGCCGCACGTAGTCGGGCCCGACCTTGCAGCCGGCGACGAGCGCGCTCACGCTGGCTACGCACGCGGCCCGCGCGGCGAGATCGAGAAAGCGCCGCGTCATGATCCCTCCGACTCCGAACCGGCGGGCGCGGCTTTCTTCGCGTTCGGCTCGACGATGCGCACCGGCGCGCCGTCGACGATCGAATCCTGCGGATTGACGATCACGCGCGCCTGCGCGTCGAGTCCGTCGGCGATGGCCACGCGCGTGCCGAAGTCGGTGCCGAGCGTCACCTTCACGAGCTTCACGCGCTCGTTCGCATCGACGGTCGCGACCATCACGCCGTGCGGCCGGAACAGGAACGCATTGCCGGGCAGCGTGAGCGGCGTCGCCGCGCCGTCGAGCGCGAAATGCACCTGCGCATAGGCGCCTGGCAGCAGCGCGCCGTCGGTGTTGTTCACGTCGACTTCGACGAGCATCGTGCGCTGCTGCGGATCGACCGCGCCCGCCGTGCGCGCGATCACGCCCGGATAGCGCGCGCCCTGCGTTTCGTTGAGCGTGAGATATGCGTGCGCGCCGGGCCGGATCTGCTGCGCGTACGCTTGCGGCACGTTCGCATAGACGCGCAGCCGGTCGGCCTGCGCCACATGAAACAGCTCCTTTTGCGGACCGCCCGAACTGCCCGCGTCGATCAGCGCGCCGACGTCCACGTTGCGCGCCGTGACGATGCCGTCGAACGGCGAGGTCACGCGCTGATACGACTGCAACTGCGTGAGCCGCGACACGTTGAAACGCGCCGCGTCCAGCGTGGCTTTCTTCGCGAGCATGTCGCCGACCTTCTCGTCGGTTTCCTGCTTCGAAACCGAGCGGTTTTGCAGCATCTGTGTCCAGCGGTCGGCGGTGGTTTTCGCGAGCGCGTAGTTGGCTTCGGCGTTCGCGAGATCGGCGCGCGCGGCGCGCAACTGATCGTCGACTTCGGGCGCGTCGATTTCCGCGAGCAGCTGACCCGCCTTCACATGCGCGCCGATATCGACGTACCACTTGCGCAGATAGCCGTTGGTGCGCGCGTAAATGGGCGTGTCGAGAAAGGCCTGCACGTTGCCCGGCAACACGAGATCGAGCGCGCGTTGCGAACGCTGCGGCGTCACCACCTGCACGCTCAGCACGCTCGCGCGCTGCGCATCCTGTGCGAGCGCCGCGTGCGCGCTGTGGCGCGACCAGATGCCTTGCGCCGCGAGCGCGATCACGACGAGCGCGGCGACGGCCAGCGGCCAGCGGCGCGCGCGACGATGTTCGCGAGGTTCACGAGAATCGGGAGGCGGCGCTTCAGCGTGCATGATCGGTCGGCGTGAAAGTGAGAAGGGAAGAGATCGTCATGGTTTCGGTACGACGTGTTCGATGGCGCGCTGGCGGCGCGCGGCGAGCTTGCGATAGACGAGCGAGAACACCACGGGCACGAACACCAGCGTCGCGAGCGTGCCCACGAGCAGGCCGCCGATCACGGCGCGCCCGAGCGGCGCGTTCTGTTCGCCGCCTTCGCCGAGCCCGAGCGCCATCGGCACCATGCCGATCACCATCGCGAGCGCGGTCATCAGCACGGGACGAAAGCGCGTGAAGCCCGCTTCGATGGCGGCGCGCGCGGCGTCGCCATGTTCGCGCAACTGCTCGCGCGCGAAGCTGATGACGAGAATCGAATTCGCGGTGGCGATGCCGATACACATGATCGCGCCCGTGAGCGCGGGAATGGAGAGCGTGGTGTGCGTGAGGAACAGCATCCAGACGATGCCCGCGAGCGCGCCCGGCAGCGCCGTGATGATGATGAACGGATCGAGCCACGACTGGAAATTCACCACGATCAGCAGATAGACGAGCACGATCGCGAACACGAGTCCGCCGAACAATCCCGAGAACGAGTCGTTCATCGTCTGCACCTGGCCGCGCAACTCGATGGCCGAGCCTTTGGGCAACTGGGCGCGCGAGTCGTCGATGATCCTGCGGATGTCGTCGGAGACCGCGCCGAGATCGCGACCGTCGGCGCTGCCGTAAATATCGATGGCGGTCTGCGCGTTGTAGTGCGAGACCACGGCCTCGCCGGCCTCGCGCTGCATGCTCGCGAGCGAGCCGAGAATATTGCTGCGGCCGTTCGCGGTGAGCGGAATGTTGGCGAGCGACTGCAGCGAATCGATCGTGTATTGCGGCGCTTCCGTGACCACGTTGTAGCTCACGCCGTTCATCGGATTGAGCCAGAACGTGGGCGTGGTCTGCTGGCTGCCCGAGAGCGTGATGAGCAGATCGCTCGCGATGTCCTTCTGCGTGAAGCCCGCCTGTTGCGCGCGCGTGCGATCGACGTCGATGAAGATGCGCGGCAGGTCGGCGGGCTGCTGGATGCGCGCGTCGGCGAGACCGGGCACGGTGCGCAGCTTCGCGAGCAGATGCGCGGCGAAGGCGCGGTTGGCGGTGGTGTTGCGGCCCGTGATCTGCACGTCGATGGGCGCGGGCATGCCGAAGTTCAGCGTCTGGCTCACGATATCGGCGGGCAGGAAGGCGAACTGCACGCCGGGGAATTCGTCGTTGAGCGTGCGGCGCAAGCTGCGCACGTAATCCGCGGTCGGATGATGGTCTTCGTTCAGCGAGATCAGCACGTCGGCGTCCGAGGTGCCGATGGTGCCGGTGTTGCTGTACGAGAGATTGATGCCCGAGACCGGCAGGCCGATGTTGTCGATGATCGAATGCAGCTCGCGCGCGGGAATCAGCGCGCGGATGCGCGCGTCGACGCGGTCGGTGAGCACCGCCGTTTCTTCCACGCGCATGCCGGTCTTCGCGCGCAGATGCAGCGCGATGGTGCCCGCATCGACTTGCGGAAAGAAGTCGCGGCCGAGGAAAGGCATCAGCAGCAGCGAGGCGCCGCAGCAGGCCAGAAAGAGCGTGACGAAACCCACCGGATGCGCGACGCGCGCCGCGAGAAACGCGCGATAACGCACGCGCGTGCGCTCGAAGCCGCGTTCGAACGCGAGGTGCACGCGCATGAACGGATTGCGCGTGGTTTCGTGATGAAGGTCCGCGCTCTTGTGATGGCGCAGCAGGTATTTCGCGAGCGTCGGCACCAGCGTGCGCGAGAAGAAGTACGAGGCGAGCATCGCGAACACCACGGCTTCCGCGAGCGGAATGAACAGATAGTGCGCGACGCCTGTGAGCAGGAACATCGGCACGAACACGATGCAGATCGAGAGCGTGGACACCAGCGTGGGAATCGCGATCTGATGCGCGCCGTCGAGAATCGCCTGTTCGAGCGTCTTGCCCTGTTCGAGTTGCTGGCTGATGTTTTCGATCGCGACCGTTGCGTCGTCAACGAGAATGCCGACGGCGAGTGCGAGGCCGCCGAGCGTCATGATGTTGATGGTTTCGCCGAGCGCCGCGAGCGCGATGATCGAGGTGATCATCGAGAGCGGAATCGACACGGCGATGATGAGCGTCGCGCGCCAGTTGCCGAGAAACAGCAGGATCATCAGCGCGGTAAGCGCGGCGGCGATCAGCGCTTCGCGCAGCACGCCCTTGATCGAGGCGCGCACGAACAGCGACTGGTCCGCGACCGGATCGATGTTCAGCGACGACGGCACGAGGTTGCGCAGTTGCGGCATCATCGCCTTGATGCGGTCGACGATGTCGAGCGTCGAGGTGTTGCCGCTCTTGTTGATGGTGAGCAGCGCGGCGCGCTGGCCGTCCACGCGCACGATGTTGGTCTGCGGCACGAAGCCGTCGCGCACGTGCGCCACGTCGCGAATGTAGACCGTGCCGTTCGCCGTGGTTTTCACGGGGATGTCGTTGAGGCCCGCGATGGTGTCGGGGCTCGCGTTCATCAGCACCGAATACTCGGTCGCGCCGATCTTCGCGGTACCCGACGGCAGAATCAGATTCTGCGCGCTGATCGCGCTCACGACGTCCATCGGCGAGAGATTGTGCTGCTGCAATTCGCGCTGGTCGATGTCGACCATGATCTGCCGCTGCTTGCCGCCATAGGGCAGTGGCGCGCTCGCGCCCGGCACGGTGGCGAGCTGCGTCTTGAGGAAGTTGTTGCCGTAGTCGAACAGTTCCTGCTCGGTGAGCTGCTGCGACGACAGCGAGAGCCGCAGGATCGGCACGGTCGAAGCGTTGTAGCGCAGGATGTTCGGCGGCGTGATGCCGGGCGGCAACTGGCGCAGTTGCGTCTGCGAGAGCGCGGTGACTTCGGCGAGCGCTTCCTGCACGTTCGCGTGCGGCTGGAAGAAGATCTTCACGATCGCGATGCCGTTGAGCGACGTCGATTCGGTGTGCTCGATGTCGTTCACGGCCACGGACAGCCCGCGTTCGTAGTTGAGCGCGATGCGCCGCGACATCTCGTCGGCGGGCAGGCCCGTGTAGGTCCAGATGACCGAGAGCACGGGAATGTCGATGTTCGGGAAGATGTCCGTGGGCGTGCGCACGATCGTCAGCGGCCCGACGATCAACAGCAGCAACGCGAGCACGACGAACGTATACGGGCGCTTGAGTGCGAGCCGGACGATCCACATGGAACAGCGATTCCTTCGCTCAGGGCGATGCGCCGCGCCGATGCGCGCGCAGCACGCGCGCCGTTCCCGGACGGCTTGTGTTTATCTGGTGGTGGTCCGATCGCTATCGGGGGTGGTCGGTGGCGGCTCGCCCGTGCGGCGCGCCGTTTGTCTCCTTGGGACTGGACTATAGCGCCTGCGCGCGCCCGTGTGCACCCGTGTTGCAGCCTTGCTGCACGTGTGTTGCAACGGTTTCGGCCGCTCGCGTGGGTGTCCGTTCGCGTGGATGTGTGCGCTGGCGCACCTGGCGTGCTGGACGCGAGAGGGCGAAAAGTCGGGCGCCGGTTCACCATCTGGTACAGTCAGCGTCTCGTAAGTGGCGCGAGCGACGCAATCGCGCAACGCGAGGCGGTTTTCGCGGCCCGGCTGGATTCGCCGAACAGCGCCACGGAATACGCTGTATTCGACGCTGCACGAAGGCGCGCGGCGTGCGAAAGTAACAGCATGCCCGTCTGTGGCGGGCTTTGCCATTGTTCGTCCCCCCTATTTTTTTGCTTTGCGGGCGTGCCCAAACAGGCAACAATGGGGAAACCGGTTGGCCCGAAACGCGCTTGCACAGGGAATCCGAAGCTGCAGGCCGTGGTAATCGCAATCGTGCATGCAGCTGTGCACGCGGGCCGTCGGCGCAGGTTGGATGCATGCGCAACCTGGTGGTGTGCGCAGCGGTTTTTGTCAGTACAGTGACCGGTCTTTCCTGCGAGAAAGCCGGCAATGGGAACGGGGAAACATCATGCAAATCGGTTCTATCGTCCGCACCGTCCATATCGCCGTGCCCAACGGGGCGCGCGGCATCGTGCAACGTATTCTCGGCGACATGGCCATGGTCACGTGGTACACCGGCGAGCCCGGCGCGTCGAAAGAGCTCAATACCGAGCCCTTTTTTCTCGAAGACCTGATCGACACGGGCGAGCACGTCATGCCCGCCGGCGCGAAAGTCCACTGAGCGCCACTGCGCCTCGCGGGCCGATCCCCGGCCCGCCTGCGTGTGTCGGTCGCTGTCTGCCGCTGTCTACCTCTGCCTGCGCGTGTTCCACGCGCGATCCACGAAGCGGGGCTCGCCCCCGCTGTCTGCCTGACTGCCCGGTTTAACGTTTGACTGCGCGTTTGGCTGCGTGTCTGACTGCGCGGCCGCGTTCCGCCTGACCCCCGCCTGACCTCACGTTTGCGGCTCGCCGCCGCGCTCCGCAAGATGCACAATGCGGGGATGAACGACGATACCTCCTTCCCCTCCGACGAGCCGCAGCCGGCGGATTCGACCGATGCGGCCCAATCGGCACCTTACGCGCGCCTGACGCCCGAGTGCGTGCTCGACGCCGTCGACAGCGTGCTGATGCCCGCGGGCGAGCGCACCGATGGCCGCATGCTCGCGCTCAACAGCTACGAAAACCGCGTCTATCAGGTCGGCGTCGAAGACGCGCAGCCGCTGGTCGTGAAGTTCTACCGGCCGCAGCGCTGGAGCGACGAAGCGATTCTGGAGGAGCACGCCTTCGTGGCCGAACTCGCCGCGCGCGAGATTCCGGCCGTGCCGGCGCGCGTGCTGGAAGGCCGTTCGCTGCATGAATTCGAGGGTTTTCGCTTCGCGCTGTTCGAACGGCGCGGCGGCCGCGCGCCCGAACTCGACCGCAGCGACGTGCTCGAATGGATCGGCCGATTCATCGGACGGATTCACGCCGTGGGCGCGACGCAGCCGTATCGCGCGCGGCCGTCCATCGACATTCAAAGCTACGGCTACGAGCCGCGCGACTGGCTGATCGAGCACGACTTCGTGCCCGCCGACGTGCGCAGCGCGTGGCAGACTGCGATCGGGCTCGCGCTCGAAGGCGTCGAAGCGGCGTTCGAGCGCGCGGGCGATGTGCGCCAGTTGCGTCTGCATGGCGACTGCCATCCGAGCAACGTGCTCTGGACCGACGCCGGCCCGCATTTCGTCGACTTCGACGACAGTCGCATGGGTCCCGCCGTGCAGGATCTGTGGCTGCTGCTGCCCGGCGACCGCGAAGGCGCGTCGCGCGCGCTCGCCGATCTGCTGGCGGGCTACGAAGATTTCAGCGAATTCGATCCGCGCGAACTGCATCTGATCGAAGCGCTGCGCACGCTGCGCCTCATCCACTACTCGGCGTGGCTCGCGCGCCGCTGGCACGATCCCGCGTTCCCGGCCGCGTTTCCGTGGTTCAACACGCAGCGCTACTGGGAAGAGCGCATTCTCGAATTGCGCGAGCAGATCGGCGCGATGCAGGAAGGGCCGCTCTGGCCGGTGTGACGATCACGCCTAGTCCGCGCCCGTTTCGGGCACCAGCAAGGGCTTCGACGCGGGCTTCACGATCAACTGCGCGCGCAGGTCGCGCGCCATCGTCTCGAAGGCCGGGCGCATCTGCGTGAAGTCGTCGGCGCTGCAGACGTCGCTCGCAAAATGCGTGCGTCCGGTGCGCGTCACGCGCAACACGTTCGCCTGCGCGTCGAGCCGATACTCCGAGCTGTAATCGACGAAAGCGTTGTCGGCCTGCTGCGGCGACGGCACGTCGAGCACGCGCAGGCTCGCGGGCAGCGCAATGCGCGCGCGCTCGGTTATCTCCACGTTGCGGCACACGAACGGCTGCGTGCGGCGCGTCTCGCCGAGCCAGTAGCGCAGATTCGCGTCGAGCCCGCCCACGAGGCTCGTGAGCGTCGGCACCGGCGTGGTCATCTGCGGATCGACGAAACCGTCCAGCGTGCCAGTGAGCGTGACGACGAGCGGCCCGCCCGTCGCGTCCAGCGGACTCGATGCGAGCGTGGCGCTGCCGCGCAGATTCGCGTTGCGCAATTCCCATTGCAGCGATTCCTCGCGTTGCGCGGGCGTTTGCAGCCGCAGCACGCTGCGCGTCTGCTCGGCGGCCCAGCCTTCCGATTGCAGGCGATAGACGAAGCGCGCCGAGCCGTCGGCCGCGACGGTGATGTCGAGATCGCTGTCGCGCGTGGTGGTGGCGGTCGCGGGCGTGCTCATCAGCGAGCCGTCGCCGGCCAGCACGGTCTGGCGGTTCATGTCGGTCGACGGCAGATAGCCGAACTCGACGTTGCTCGCGGTGGAGTCGGCGAACATCTGCAGGCCGGGCAGCCACGTGATGACGTGATTGATCACGCCGAAGCCGGGCACGGCGGGCAGCGTGTAGACCGTGCCGCTGTTGAGGAGCGCCGGCGTGTTGCGCACGCCCACGGCGTCGAGCAGCGCGCCGTAGAGCGCGACGTGGTCCTTGCAGTCGCCGTAGCGGTTCGCGAGCACGTCGCTCACGCGATGCGGCACGATCTCCCCGCGTCCGATGTTCATCGCCACGTAGCGGATATTGCGGCGCACCCAGTCGTACAGCGTTTGCGCTTTCGCGCGTTCGGTGGCGTCGCGCGCGGTGAGCGTGCGCGCGAGCTGCACGACGGCGGGGTCGCGCGCGCTCACGTCGACGGCGGCGTCGCGATAGACGCGCGCGAACGCCGCGTAGTCGGGGAAAGTGGAGACCATCAGCCGGTCGCCGTAGCTTACGTAGGAAACCGAACCATATTCGAGGCGGCCGAAATTGCGCTTGTCGTAGCGGAATTCGTAGCGCGTGCGGCCGTGCGCGGTGACGGGGGCGATCGACGTGAAACCGCGCGCGTCGGCGTAGAGCGGCACGTTCGCGGGCAGGTCGTAGATCACGCGGAAGTTGTGCGTGGGCGCCATGTCGGGCGGCGTGAAGTCGCTGAACCAGCCGGGCACGAGCGGTACGCGCTGCGTCTTGCGCCAGGTGAGATGCACGCGCGCGCCGGGCTCGACGGCGGGGAACACGATCACCTTGTCCTGCACGTCCTGGAACATCGGCGCGTCGAACGAGCGCACTTCCTGGACGTCGCGAATCTGGTCGGGACGCACGTCGTGGCGGCCGCCGCGGGCGTCCTCGGTCCAGGCGTCGAGAATTTCGACGTGCGCCATCTCGCGGTTGAACCACACGTAGTACTGGCCCGCGCGCGCGATGCCCGCTTCGGTGTTCACGCGCAGCGTGAGCGTGTCGGTCTTGGTGTAGGAGCCGTCGGCGTTGATCGTGAAGGTCTGGGTTTCCGCCTCGTTGGTGTAGGGCGCCTGCTCGGCGGCGTCGGATGCAGCGATGGTTGCCACGTTCGCGACCGCCGCACTCGCGGCCGGTTCGAACGGCGAGCGCAATTCGGCCGCGCGCGCGCCGCCGGGCGCCGCGAGCAGGGCAAGGCAAACAACGAGGACGTAGCGCATGGCGGCCTTCTGGGGGCTTCGCTGCGGTTGATGGGGGAATGCGGGGTCGATCTTGTTCGTCGCCTGCTTTCTGTACTTTTGCGCCGGCCATGCGCGTTTTAGCGCCATCCCCTCACTTAAAAGTCATGCTATTCGCTTGTCAAGCGCCGCCGCCGTTCCAGCGTGCGGACGACCGCACGGCGGGTTTCGCGGCGGCCCGGCTTTCGAATATGTAATAATAACTATTCTCATTTGTAAGCTTGGCTGCGGCGCATGGCGCGGCGCCGTGTCTGGAGTTCTCCCGTGAATGCCCGTCTCGACGAGATCGCGATCGAATCGCCTTCCGCCCGCAATGCCGCCAATCCGTCCGCTGATGCGTCCGCTAATGCGTCAGACGGTGTGTCCACCAGACCGCTCGACGCCGCCGATCGCGCCGCGCGCCGACAGCGCTCGCGCCGCGCGACCTTCATCAAATGGCTGCGCAAGGTGCACGGCTGGGTGGGTCTGTGGGGCGCGGTGCTCGGTCTGCTGTTCGGCGTGACCGGTTTCCTGCTCAACCATCGCGCGGGGCCGATGAAGATTTCGTCGGGCGCGCCGCAGGTCAAGGAGATGCAGGTGGCGCTGCCCGAGGAGCGGCCGCAGTCGCCCCAGGCGCTCGCGCACTGGCTGCAGCGCGAACTCGCCTTCGACGGCAAGCCCGGCAAGATCCGCCGCGAGAAGGCGCATCCGGTTGCGTGGGGCGACCGCAGCGTGGTGCAGCCCGAATCGTGGCAATTCGCGCTGATGGGGCCGCGCCAGAGCCTCGCCGTCGAGTACTGGGTGGGCAACAACACGGTCTCGGTGCGGCGCACGCAGAGCGCCTTCTTCGCCACGCTCAACAATCTGCATCGCGGCGTGGGCATGGGTATCGGCTGGGTGCTGCTGATGGACACCATCGCGGGCAGCCTGATCCTGCTCTCGCTGACGGGCGTGCTGCTGTGGACCGAGCTGAACAAGCGCCGCACGATCGGCGTGGTGCTGGTTGCCGGATCGGTGGCCGCCGCCTTCGCCGTCGGGTTGCTTTGACGCCACGCCTCGCTAACGATTTACCCTGAGCCGCGCGATCGACGCGCGGCGCAAATATCGCGCGGCTCCCTTTCGCAGAGCCGCCGTCAAGCGCTTTTCTTCGCTCTCCTGTCCTCTGTCATGGACCGCTTCGGTCCATATGCACTTCTGTCTCATATTGCCAACACTCGCGCCGGGCACTAACGTTCGGGCGTGCCGAGCTTTCGGCATGTAAGCGCTTCGTGTGCGCACGCAGGAAAACCATCGCTACGGGGACCCATTCAGCGATTGCCGGCCGCCTTCGAGGCGGCGACGGCACGTGCGCGCACGGCATGACGGATTTAGCTTCCCAAGGAGACCGACCAATGAGCAGCGTTGCGGATTCGACGCGCGGCACCGCACCCGCACCCTTCTTCTCTAAGGAGGCCACCATTGCACCGCCCGGCTTTTCGCGCTGGATGGTGCCGCCCGCCGCGCTCGCGGTGCATCTGTGCATCGGCCAGGCGTACGCCTTTTCGGTGTTCAACTCGCCGCTGACGAAAGTGATCGGCGTGACGCAGTCGTCGCCTGACGACTGGACGCTCACCTCGCTCGGCTGGATCTTCTCGCTCGCGATCGTGTTCCTCGGCCTGTCCGCCGCGTTCGGCGGCAAGTGGCTCGAACGCGTCGGCCCGCGCCGCACGATGTTCACGGCGGCCTGCTGCTTCGGCGGCGGCTTCCTGGTATCGGCGCTCGGCGTGTATCTGCATCAGATCGTGCTGCTGTATCTCGGCTATGGCGTGATCGGCGGCATCGGGCTGGGCCTCGGTTATGTCTCGCCGGTTTCGACGCTGATCCGCTGGTTCCCGGACCGCCGCGGCATGGCGACCGGCCTCGCGATCATGGGCTTCGGCGGCGGCGCGATGATCGCCGCACCGCTCTCCGTGATGCTGATGAAGCACTTCTCGAGCGACACGAGCGTCGGCGTCGCGCAGACCTTCGTGGTGCTGGGCATCGCCTATTTCATCTCGATGACGATCGGCTCGATCGCGATCCGCGTGCCCGCGCCGGGCTGGCAGCCCGCAGGCTGGACGCCGCCCGCGACCAGCGGCAAGCTCGTTTCGCGCTCGCACGTGCATATCGACCAGGCGCTCAAGACGCCGCAGTTCTACCTGATCTGGCTGGTGCTGTTCCTGAACGTGACGGCCGGCATCGGCATTCTCGGCCAGGCGTCGGTGATGATCCAGGAAAGCTTCAAGGACACCGTGACGGCGGGCGCCGCAGCGGGCTTCGTCGGCCTGCTCTCGCTCTTCAACATGGGCGGACGCTTCGTCTGGGCCTCGGCGTCGGACTGGGTCGGCCGCAAGAACACGTACTTCATCTTCTTCGTGTTCGGCGCGGTGCTGTACTACGCGGTGCCGCAGTTCGCGCAGAGCGGCAACATCGTGTTCTTCGTGCTCGCGTACTGCCTGATCCTCTCGATGTACGGCGGCGGTTTCTCGACCGTGCCCGCGTATCTCGCGGACATGTTCGGCACGGCGTTTGTCGGCGGCATTCACGGCCGTCTGCTGACCGCGTGGGCGGCGGCTGGCGTGGCGGGTCCGGTGCTCGTGAACTACGTGCGCGCGTATCAGGTCGCGCACGGCGTGGCGAAGGCCGATGCCTACACGATGACCGTGCACATCATGGCCTCGCTGCTGGTGGTCGGTTTCATCTGCAATCTGCTGGTGCGCCGCGTCGACGAGAAGCATCACATGAGCGACGCGCAACTCGCGGCCGCCGGTAAATAAGGAGCGACCATCATGACGAATGCAGCCGTGCAAACCACGAAGTCCTCGAACAAGGCGCTGATGGCGGTGTTCTGGCTTTACGTGCTGGTGCCGCTCGTGTGGGGCGTGACGAACACGCTCGCGCAGGCGATGAAGCTGTTCGGCTAAGCCGCCAATCGGCCTGGTTTAGCGACAAGACAACGATGACAAGCGCCCGCCGAGGGCGCGCAATCCGCAGTACCCTGCAGCATCCTACGGGCCGCCGGCGCAAGCCGCGGCCCGTTTTTCATGCGCGCGCCGCGGCGTCGCGCGAGCCGCATTGAGCCGAACGCGGCCGCAACCGCGAGCACTTCACACGTGACACGAACCGGCACTCGCGGCCTGCTCGCGCGCGGCCTTCGCGCCTTCGACCTGCAGGATCGTCGGCAGCGAGACGCCGTTCTTCGCCGCCGTGACTTCCGCGAGAATCGACACGGCGATTTCGGGCGGCGTGCGGCTGCCGATGTAGATGCCCACCGGCCCGTGCAGCCGCGCGAGTTCCGCCTCGCTCAGATCGAATTCCTTGAGCCGCTCGCGCCGCGCCGCGTTGTTGCGCCGCGAGCCGAGCGCGCCCACGTAGAACGCCGGCGTTTTGAGCGCTTCCATCAGCGCGAGATCGTCGAGCTTCGGGTCGTGCGTGAGCGCGATCACGGCGCAGCGCTCATCGAGCTTCATGTCGATCACAGTGTCGTCGGGCATGGTGCGCACGAGCGTCGTGCCGGGCACGTCCCAGACGTCGGTGTATTCCTCGCGCGGATCGCACACGGTCACCTGATAGTCGAGCCCCACGGCGATCTGGCAGAGATAGCGCGACAGCTGCCCCGCGCCGATCACCAGCATGCGATAGCGCGGGCCGTGAATGGTCAGCAGGCGGCGCTCGTCGAAATCGATGCCGTCGGTCGCGCTCGCCGGACCGAGCGTGGCCTGGCCGCTCGCGATGTCGAGCGTGCGCGCGACGAGTTCGCCGCGCTCCACCGCGTCGAGCAGCGCGCGGATGCCCGAGGCCGCGCTGAGCGGTTCGAGCACGAGCTGGATCGTGCCGCCGCAGGGCAGGCCGAAGCGATGCGCTTCTTCGGCGCTGATGCCGTATTTCACGGCTTCGGGTTTGACGATGTGGATGCCTTCGCGGCGCACGCGCTCGATCAGATCGTCCTCGATGCAGCCGCCGGAGACCGAGCCGGCCACGAGGCCGTCGTCGCGCACGACGAGCATCGCGCCCTCGGGACGCGGCGACGAGCCCCACGTTTTCACCACCGTCACCAGCAACGCGCGATGGCCTTCGTCGAGCCAGCGCACGCTGGATTTCAGGACTTCGAGATCCACGCTGTCCATGATCGTTTCCTCTTTTGCGATTCGTCGCCGGTCGCCGCGGTGTCGTCGGCGCTCGCGGCTGGCGGGTCGGTTGCTGCGCTGTCGTTCGCGTTTTCGTTCTCGCTGCCGGCGGTTTGCGCCGCGTCGCTCGCTTCGGCGCCGAACTGCTCGCCGAAGCGCTTGAAGAACTCGGCGGCGATCTTGCGCGCCGCGCCGTCGACGAGCCGCGAGCCGATCTGCGCGAGCTTGCCGCCGACCTGCGCGCGGGCGGTGTAGCTGAGCGTCGTGGCGTCGTCGCCGGCCGCTTCGAGCGTCACGCGCGCGTCGCCCTTGCCGAAACCCGCCGCGCCGCCCTGGCCTTCGAACTGGATCGTGTAGCTGCGCGGCGCGTCGATATCGGCGAGTTGCATGCGGCCTTTGAAGCGCGCCTTCACCGGCCCGACAGCGGCGGTCAGCGCGACAGCATACGCGTTTTCGCCGTCGGGCTCGATGCTCTCGCAGCCCGGGATGCACGCCTTGAGGATGGCCGTGTCGTTGAGCGCTTCCCACGCGCGCTGCTGCGGCACCGGCAGCGTGTGGGTTTCGGTCAGCTCCATCGTGTGGCTCCTTGATGTGGCGCGCGCGGCGGCGGCGTCTCGCGCAGGCTGCGCCCGAGCGCTTCGAGGCAGTCGAGGTTGTGGACCGGATAGTGCGCGTCGACGTGCGGCAGCATCGCCTGCACGCCGCGCGCCTTCGGTGCGAAATCGCGGTAACGCAGCAGCGGATTGAGCCACACGACGCGATGCGCGAAGCGGTGCAGGCGCGCCATTTCGTCGTCGAGCGCGGCGGTGGCGTCGTGGTCGAGGCCGTCGGTGACCATCAGCACGGTGGCGCGGCCGCCGAGCATGCGGCGCGCCCAGCGCCGGTTGAATTCCGCGAGCGTCGCGCCGATGCGCGTGCCGCCCGACCAGTCCGCCACCTGCGCGGCGAGTTGCGCGAGCGCGATGTCGGGATCGCGTTCGCGCAGCGCGCGCGTGGCGTAGGTGAGGCGCGTGCCGAACAGGAACACCTGCAGACGTTCGCGCGATTGCAGCAGCGCGTGGCAGAAGTACAGCACAGCGCGCGAGTAGGCGCTCATCGACCCGGAGATGTCGAGCAGCAGCACGAGCGGCAGCTTGCGCTCGACGGGCGCGCGGTATTTCCACACCGTCCAGTCGCCGCCCGCGCGCACCGCATGACGCGCGCTCGCGCGCAGATTGGCGTGCGTGCCGCGCGACGAGGTCTTCAGACGCCGCGTGCGCTCGGTCGCGAGCGGCAGTCGGCGCGCGCGGATCAGATGGCGCAGCGTGCGCCATTCGTCGGCGGTGAGCGTGTCGAAGTCGCGCTGACGCAGGCGCTCCTCGGC
>NZ_JAAGPN010000111.1:0-26511 GCF_017104805.1 Paraburkholderia sp. Ac-20347
GGCAGCGCCGACGAGGTAGGCGCGCCCGAGCGCACCGACGGCGTTCCGCCGGTCGGCGTTTGCACGGCTTCCGTGGCGCGGTTCGCGGCGGCGGCGGCCTGCGCGTTGGCGTCCTGCGGCAGTTGCGAGGTGGCGGTGCCGAGTTCCGACGACGGCGTGCGTGCCGCATCGGTCACAGCCGGCGCCAGCGACGCAGCCGTGGCGCCCGATGCATCCGAAGCCGCAGACGCAGCAGCGGCCGGAGCGGCCTTCGCCTTCTTGCCCGATTTATCGCCGTCGATTTCGGCGAGCAGTTCCAGATTCGACGGCAGATCTTCGCCGCCCGACCAGCTGGCCACGCGGTCGCCCTCGAACATCACGACGAAGTCGCGCTGCTGGACGACGGCGGTCGAGCCGCGCTTGAAGTAGAAGACGTAGTCCCAGCGGTTCGCGTGGAACATGTCGGTGAGCAGCGGCGTGCCAAGCAGTTGCTTGACCTCGGCGCGCGACATGCCCACGTGCATCTGGGCGGCCATTTCGCTCGAAACGAAGTTGCCTTGCACGATGGTGATGCGGTACGGCGTAATGCTCTGCGCGATGCGCTGCGTCACGCCGTCATAGGTCTTGCAGCCCCCGAGGGTTGCGAACGCGGCAGCGGCCAGCAGGGTGCACGCCACGCGGCTGCCGCTCAGACGGCGGCCGATCGTTGTGAATTCTGGAATCATTTCCCTCACCGTGCGGGCTTGTCGCGAAGCCGCGCGTATTCTGTAGAAGTTCGTTCGAAGTTCTGCCGAAAATGCCCGGAACGGCAAAAACGCATTAACATAAGAACCTAGCATTGTACTCCAGGGACTTATCGTCATGACCAATCCAACCGATCTCAAGAACATCGGTCTGAAGGCGACGCTGCCGCGCCTCAAGATCCTGGAGATTTTTCAGCACAGCCCGGTACGCCACCTTACGGCTGAAGACGTGTACCGCAACCTGCTGAACGAGGAGCTCGACATCGGCCTCGCCACGGTCTACCGCGTGCTCACGCAGTTCGAGCAGGCAGGCCTGCTCACGCGCAGCAATTTCGAATCGGGCAAGGCCGTCTTCGAACTCAACGAAGGCAGCCACCACGACCACCTGGTGTGCCTCGATTGCGGCATCGTCGAGGAATTCTTCGACCCCGAAATCGAAAAACGCCAGCAGATGATCGCCAACGAGCGCGGCTTCAAGCTGCAGGAACACGCGCTCGCGCTGTACGGCGCGTGCACGAAGGAAAACTGCCCGCACCGCAAGCATTGAGCGTGCTCAAGGTATGCCCGGGCGCGCCCGGCGTACCACTCATGCACCGCTTATCGCGGAAAACGCCACGCTTCGCCGTGGCGTTTTTGTTTTATCCGGTAATGTTTTGCGCGGTCGCGGCAATCATTAGCCAGATTTGCGTGGCGCGCACGCCACGCGCCGGCGTAAAAAAACCGCCCCGAGGGGCGGCTTTTTGTCCAGCGAGCGTACTTACTTCGCGTTCGCGAGCGCCACAGCCGTGTCCAGCATGCGGTTCGAGAAGCCCCACTCGTTGTCGTACCAGCTCGACACCTTGACCAGACGGCCCGAGACCTTCGTGAGCGTCGAGTCGAACGTCGACGATGCCGGGTTGTGGTTGAAGTCGATCGACACCAGCGGTGCGGTGTTGTAGCCCAGGATGCCCTTGAGCGAGCCTTCCGACGCTTCCTTCATGATCGCGTTGACTTCTTCCACCGTCGTGTCGCGCTTGGCGATGAACGACAGGTCGACGATCGACACGTTGATGGTCGGGACGCGGATCGCGTAACCGTCCAGCTTGCCGTTCAGTTCCGGCAGCACGAGGCCGACAGCCGAAGCCGCGCCCGTCTTCGCCGGGATCTGGCTGTGCGTGGCCGAGCGCGCGCGGCGCAGGTCTTCGTGGTACACGTCCGTCAGAACCTGGTCGTTCGTGTAAGCGTGGATCGTCGTCATCAGACCCGATTCCAGGCCGATCTTGTCGTTCAGCGGCTTGACGAGCGGCGCGAGGCAGTTCGTCGTGCACGATGCGTTCGAGATGACCGTGTCCGAAGCCTTCAGCACGTTGTGGTTCACGCCGTAGACGATGGTCGCGTCGACGTCCTTACCGCCCGGCGCCGAGATGATGACCTTCTTTGCGCCGCCCTTCAGGTGGGCGCTCGCCTTTTCCTTGGTCGTGAAAAAGCCCGTGCATTCGAACACGATGTCGACGCCCAGCTCGCCCCACGGCAGTTCGGCCGGGTTGCGGTTGGCCAGCACGCGGATACGGTCGCCGTTGACGACGAGGTAGTCGCCGTCGACGCTGACTTCGCCCGGGAACTTGCCGTGAGCCGTGTCGTATTGCGTCAGATGCGCGTTGGTCTTCGCGTCACCCAGGTCGTTGATCGCCACGATCTGGATGTCGTGCTTCTTGCCGTTCTCGTAGAACGCGCGAAGCGTGTTACGGCCGATACGGCCATAGCCGTTGATAGCGACGCGAATCGTCATGGTTCATCTCCTGATGGTTAAAAATTCTGAGACGGACGCCGTGCGGCCGCTCCGTTCGCCGTCGCGTGCGAGCGCGACGCTGCGGGGCGCACACGGCAAACGGGCCCGCCGTCTGGTAGGCGGCGAGCCCGTGTGAAGCATGCTTAGTTGTCCAGCGCGGCCTTGGCCGTCGCGACGACGTTCTCGACCGTGAAGCCGAAGTGCTTGAACAGCACGCCGGCCGGGGCCGATTCGCCGAAGGTGTCGATCCCGACCACCCCGCCTTCGAGGCCGACGTACTTGCGCCAGAAGTCGGTCTGCGCGGCTTCGATCGCGACGCGGCGCACGCCCTTGGGCAGCACACGCTCCTTGTACTCGGCGTCCTGGCGGTCGAACACGTTGGTCGACGGCATGGACACCACGCGAGCGCCGATGCCTTCGCGCTGCAGCGCCTCGACGGCCTTCATCGCCAGTTCGACTTCCGAACCCGTGGCGATCAGGATGATCTTGCGGCTCGGGATGTCGTCGTTCCAGTCCTTCAGCACGTAGCCGCCCTTGGCGATATTGGCGATCTGCGCGTCGGTGCGTTCGTTGAACTGCAGGTTCTGACGGCTGAAGATCAGCGACGACGGACCTTGATGCGCGATCGACTCGGTCCAGGCCACGGCCGTTTCCACCGTGTCGGCCGGACGCCAGAGCGTCATGTTCGGGATCAGGCGCAGGCTCGGGACCTGTTCGATCGACTGGTGCGTCGGGCCGTCTTCGCCGAGGCCGATCGAGTCGTGCGTGAACACGAAGATCGACGGGCACTTCATCAGCGCGGCGACGCGCAGCGCGTTGCGGCTGTAGTCCGAGAACGTCAGGAAGGTGCCGCCGAAGGCCTTGTAGCCGCCGTGCAGCACGATGCCGTTGAGCGCGGCGCTCATGCCGAACTCACGCACACCGTAGTTGATGTGGTTGCCCCACTCGATGCCGGTTTCGCCCGCCTTGGCGGCGCGCACGGGCTTCGAAGCCTTCCAGTTCGTGAGGTTCGAGCCGGTCAGGTCAGCCGAGCCGCCGAGCAGTTCGGGCAGCGCTGCGGCAAGACCTTCGATGGCTTGCTGCGATGCCTTGCGGGTCGCGACGGTTTCCTTGCGCGAGTCCGCGCCCGCGACGATCGCGGCAGCCTTCTGCGCCCAGTCGGCGGGCAGCTTGCCGGCCATGCGGCGCTCGAATTCAGCGGCTTCCTGCGGATACTTCGACTTGTACGCGCCGAACGATTCGTTCCATTCGCCTTCGAGCTTCGCGCCCGTGGCCTTCGAATCCCAGTCTGCGTAGACTTCCTGCGGCACGACGAAGGGCTCCCACTTCCAGCCCGCCGCTTCGCGCCACTTGGCGATTTCTTCGGCGCCGAGCGGCGCGCCGTGCACGTCGTGACCGCCGGCCTTGGTCGGCGCGCCGTGACCGATCTGCGTCTTGCAGCAGATCAGCGTCGGCTTGTCCGATGCCTTCGCCTTCGCGATGGCCGCGTCGACGGCGTCGACGTCATGACCGTTCACGTCCGCGATGACGTTCCAGCCGTAGGCTTCGAAACGCTTCGGGGTGTCGTCGTGGAACCAGTGCTCGACGTGGCCGTCGATCGAGATGCCGTTGTCGTCGTACAGCGCGATCAGCTTGTTCAGCTTGAGCGTGCCGGCGAGCGAGCAGGCTTCGTGCGAGATGCCTTCCATCAGGCAGCCGTCGCCGAGGAACACATAGGTGTGGTGGTCGACGATTTTCGCGTCGGCCTTGTTGAACTCGGCGGCGATCAGCGCTTCAGCCAGCGCCATGCCGACCGCGTTCGCCAGACCCTGGCCGAGCGGGCCGGTCGTGGTTTCGACGCCCGGCGTGATGCCGAATTCCGGGTGACCCGGCGTCTTCGAGTGCATCTGGCGGAAGTTCTTCAGCTCTTCAATCGGCAGATCGTAGCCGGTCAGATGCAGCAACGAGTACAGCAGCATGGAGCCGTGGCCGTTCGACAGCACGAAGCGGTCGCGGTCGTTCCAGTGCGGGTTCGCCGGGTTGTGGCGCAGATGGCGCGCCCACAGTGCGACGGCGATCTCGGCCATGCCCATGGGCATGCCGGGGTGACCGGAATTCGCTTGCTGAACGGCGTCCATGGACAGCGCGCGGATCGCGTTGGCCATCAACGAGGTGGTAGCGGGGGAGGCGGAGGACGAGGTCGTCATGTCGAGTCCGGGGATCGAGTGCAAAAAGCGGCGTGGGCGGGCAAACGATGAAACGGTTTGCGGATCGCGCACAGCAGCGAAACTTCCGGAAGCTCGGCAAACGCCCGCTCCGGCGCGCGATGCGGCGCCAGGTAGACGCAAACGGCCAGAGCAAACGGACAGGGCTGCAAAGGCGGACATTCTAGCAGATCATGGGGATTTTCCCGGATCGGCAGGAGCAGGATCAAACTCTGGCACGCGATGATTGAACCCTGTTATGAGGCGATCGGGGCGTCGACGTTGCGGCGCGGCAATCGGCAGCAATCGGCGCCAGCGGCGCCAGCGGCGGGCCGGACGCAAGCCGCCTTTATAATTGCGAAGATCGCCGATATCGCCCCGATTTGCGCCTGCCCGACGGGTGTGAACGACGCCTCAACGATTTATAGGGTCGCATTCCCCATCGCCCGAAGCCGCCCCAAGCCGCACGAAACCCGCACCGACCGCCTCGACTCCGCCGTGACCGCTCCGCTCGTCTTCCGCCCCGCCGCCGACGCCGAATACGGCTTTCCCGGCGCGCGCCTGCTCGCCGCCGCCGATTCGGCCTGGCAGCACATCGAGGTCTGGGACACGCCGCAGCTCGGCTGCCTGTTCACGCTGGACGGCCGTCCGATGACCTCGGCCGGCGACGAATTCATCTATCACGAGTGCATGACGCACGTGGCCGCGCTCACGCATCCCGCGCCGCGCGCGGCGCTCGTGCTGGGCGGCGGCGACGGCGGCGCGGCGCGCCAGTTGCTGCGTCATCCGGACATCGAGCGCATCGTGGTGGCCGAACTCGATCCGGACGTCGTGCGGCTGACCGGCGACTATCTACCGGACGTGCGCGGCGGCGCGTTCGACGACCCGCGCGTGGAACTGGTGATCGGCGACGCCGCCGACTTCGTCGCGCGCGCCGAGGAACGCTTCGATCTGGTCGTCTTCGATCTCACGCCGCCCGACTCGCCCGCCGCGGGCCTGTACACTGCCGCGTTCTACGCCGCGCTCAAGCGCGTGATGAGCGACGATGCGCTGATTTCGCTGCATCTGGGCGCGCCGTATCATCACGCCGCGCGCATCGGCGCGCTGCTGGCCGGACTGCGTGGCGCGTTCGCGCGGGTGCGCCCGCTCGGCGCCTACGTGCCGCTTTACGGCGCGTTCTGGCTGATGGCGGTGGCGAGCGACCGTCTCGACCCGATGACGATGGACGCCGCCGCAATCGAAACGCGCCTCGCCGCGCGCCAGATCGAGGGTCTGCGCTTCTACGACGCGCAGATCCACGGGGCACTCCTGGTCGCACCCCGGATGGCGCGCGATAAACTAGGCCAATTCCTACAGCTTTAGCAGGTGTGACGTTGGAGAATCGCTGGGTTCCTTACACTTTTTTGCGTACCCGGCGAAATCCGCCCACCCAGGTCCTTGCCCGAACCGAATCTGGAGAGACTCGATGACCCCACCCCGCCCCGCCGGTGTGCCGTGGCTGACGCCGTATCTGACGGTGCGTGATGCGCGCGCCGCGATCGCCTTTTTCGAGGCGGCATTCGGCTTCGCGGTGCGCGACAGTGTCGAGGACGACGGCGCGGTCATGCACGTGGAAATGACCTACCACGATCAGTTGATCGTGATGTTCGCGCCCGAAGGCGCGTTCGGCTCGACGGCGCACACGCCCAAAAGCTCGAACACCATCGCTCCCCAATCCTTTTATCTGTATGTCGACGACGTCGACACGGTGTACGCGCGCGCGCTCGCAGCCGGCGCCAAATCGTTGAGCGAACCGCAAGACCAGTTCTGGGGCGACCGTTTCGCCCAGGTCGAGGACCTCGACGGTTACCGCTGGGCGCTCGCCCGCCATTTGTCATGAAGCAATGAGAACCTGTCTTATGCCCCGCTTTTTCGTCGGCAATTCCCTGGAATCCGGCGACGTCCTCACCCTCCCCGACGAAGTTACGCGACACGTTCAGGTGCTGCGACTGCAGCCCGGCGACACCGTTGTGCTGTTCAACGGCATGGGCGGCGAGTTCAGCGCCGAAATCATCGAAATGGAGCGGCGCGAGGTGCAGGTGCGCGTCGGCCCGTATCGCGACATCGAAACCGAGCCGCCCTACCGGCTGACGCTCGCGCAAGGCATCGCCGGCAGCGACAAGATGGACTGGCTGATCGAAAAGGCGGTCGAACTGGGCGCGACGAATTTCGTGCCGCTCACCACTTCGCGCAGCGTCGTGCGGCTTTCGGGCGATCGCGCCGTGCGCCGCCAGGCGCACTGGCAGCGCATCGTGCAGGCGTCGTGCGAACAATGCGGGCGCAACCGCATGCCGGAAGTCGCGCCCACGCGCGAGATGGGCACCTGGCTCGGCTCGCTGTCCAAAACGCCTGCCGAAGGCGAGTTGCGCGTCCTGCTCTCGCCGCGCGCGAACGTCTCTTTTGCGACCTTGCCCAGCACGCCGCCGCACGGCGAAGTCACCGTGCTGGTGGGGCCGGAAGGCGGATTTTCGTCGCCCGAAGAGGCCGCCGCACTCGATCACGGCTTTATCGCCGTGGGCCTCGGGCCGCGCATCCTGCGCACGGAAACGGCGGGCATCGCCGTGCTCGCGGCGCTTGCGGCGCGCTGGGGCGGCTGGTAATCCGCGCTAGCAGACATCGCGCCGGAACGGGCGATCGATCGCGTAAAAATGACAAGGCCCGCCGGAAGGCGGGCCTGTGCTTTTGTGTCGCAAGAATGAGACGACGGATGCGCGCCGACCGCGCTAACCCGCTACGTTCAGGCGAACGAATAAAAGACCCGGAACGGCACGCCGCGCTCGGCCCAGTATTCGGAGGCCTCGCGGAACACGTCGAGCAGCGTTTCGCGGCCGTCCTTGTCGAACTTCTGCGCGATCGGCAGACCGTCGAGCACGACCACGAAGCCCGGCTGCTCGCCCGCTTTCTGCACCAGATCGGTCAGGCAGTCGTACAGGCCGTCGTAGTTCTTGCCGAAATGCTTCGGAAACAGAAACGACGTGGCGATGGTCTCCAGCACTTCCTGTTTGGTCAGCGCATTGGCGCAGAACGCATACAGGAAATGCTGCTTCAGACGCTCCGCCTCGTCGGCGAGATCCTGCACGCGGAACGCGCGGATCGACTGGACGATATTCGGCCTGACGGTCGAAAACAGGCTCATGGCCGCCTCGTTCGATGAATGCGCCTCGTCCGTGTGCACGCTGCCGTGCTGCTGATCCTCGCGTTGCTGATCGTCCTGCTTCATCTGCATGACGCGCTGGAACAGGTTGCCCTCGCCGGACGCGAACAGATCGCTCGCGACCCGCGGGTCGTGTGCGTAAGTGTTATCGCTCATGCCGCTCTTCCCGGTGTCATTCAACAATTCGCTTAAAACTGGCGTAGTGGTCGTCGGAGTAATAGCAGTTGTCGGTATGCCTGAGCGGCCCGCCGCAGACGATGCGCCGAGCGCCGCGATTGCGCGCATGCGGCGTGGGGACGGTGTACTCGTGATAGAAGCCGCGCCGGTGATGCGGCAACTGCCGCTCGAAATTGCCGAACACGACACCGTCCTTCTCGTACGGATAAGGCCCGCCCTCGCCGATCAGACCCAGCGTGGCAACCGCCTCGCGCGGCAACTCGCCCACGTTGACGGTTCCGACCGGCACGTCGGCCGCGTTGTCGCCGGATTGCTCCCACGACGAACCGCGCGCCGCCGCACCTTGCGCGAACGCCAGCGCCGCCACCAGAAAAAAGCCCGAAACCGCGCGCCCGAGCCGACCGGCAGCGCCGCCGGCGCGACCGCGAAATGCTCTTTGGGAACAAGGATTTACTCGAACCTGACCGGTCGATGCGACGCTATCTTGCGCGCGATTTTCGTCAGGCAGTCCTATGCATGCCATCTGCGCACCATTTATGGATTTCCGCCCTAAGTTTTATCTTAGGGATTACGCGTTCGACGACCATGAAAGATGTAAGGGTATCGCTAATGGGACCTGGAAGCAATCGCAGCCAGGCGCCGATACCACACCGTTGACCGCGCACAAGCGGCAAACCGGTAATTATTACAACACTGAAAAGTGCAAAAAAACGGCGCGCCGGAAGCCCGGACACGCCGTTTCGAGACTGCCGCCGAGGCGGCCAATCCGTGGTGCTATCGAGACACTGCGCGCAAAACTTAACGCGCCGCGTTCACATCCGCGACCAGCAGCGCCGTCATGTTGACGATACGGCGCACGGTGGCCGACGCCGTCAGCACGTGCACCGGCTTGGCCGCGCCCAGCAGGATCGGCCCGATGGCGATGTTGTTGCCGGCCGCCGTCTTCAGCAGGTTGTACGAGATGTTGGCCGCGTCGATGTTCGGCATGATCAGCAGGTTCGCTTCGCCTTCGAGCGTCGACTCCGGCAGGATTTCCTTGCGCAGATTCGCGTCGAGCGCGACGTCGCCGTGCATTTCGCCGTCCACTTGCAGATCGGGCGCGCGCTCCTGGAGGATTTCCAGCAGATCGCGCATTTTCTGCGCGGAAGGCGCGTTGCTCGAACCGAAGTTCGAATGCGAGCACAGCGCGATCTTCGGCTCGATGCCGAAGCGGCGCACTTCTTCCGCGGCCATGATCGTGATTTCGGCGAGCTGCTCAGGCGTGGGATCGACGTTCACGTGCGTATCGACGATGAAAATCTGGCGGTTCGGCAGCACCAGCGCGTTCATGGCGGCGAACACGTTGCAGCCTGCCTTCTTGCCGATTACCTGGTCGATGAAGTGCAGATGGCGGTGCGTCGTGCTGACCGTGCCGCAGATCATGCCGTCGGCTTCGCCCTTTTCCACCAGCATCGCGCCGATCAGCGTGGTGCGGCGGCGCATTTCGAGCTTGGCCATTTGCGGCGTGATGCCCTTGCGCGCCATCAGCTTCGCGTAGGTCTGCCAGAAGTCGCGATAGCGCTCGTCGTGATCGGTATTGACGACCGTGTAGTCCTGACCCGCGACCAGACGCAGCCCGTAGCGCGCCATGCGCTGCTCGATCACCGCCGGGCGGCCGATCAGGATGGGCTTCGCGAGCTTTTCGTCGACCACGATCTGCACCGCGCGCAGGATGCGCTCCTCTTCGCCCTCGGCGAACACGATGCGCTTCTTCTCCGGCTCCACGGCGCGCGCGAGCTGGAAGATCGGCTTCATGGTCGTGCCGCTGTGGTAGACGAACTGCTGGAGGTGCTGTTCGTAGGCGTCCATGTCCTCGATCGGACGCGTGGCCACGCCCGCATCCATCGCCGCCTGGGCCACCGCCGGCGCGATCTTCACGATCAGGCGCGGGTCGAAGGGCTTCGGAATCAGGTATTCGGGGCCGAACTGCAGATCCTGAATGCCGTAGGCCGTGGCCACGACGTCGCTCTGCTCCTGGCGCGCCAGTTCCGCGATCGCGTTCACGGCGGCGATTTCCATCTCGCGCGTGATCGTGGTCGCGCCCACGTCGAGCGCGCCGCGGAAGATGAACGGGAAGCACAGGACGTTGTTCACCTGATTCGGATAATCCGTGCGGCCCGTGGCGAGCACGGCGTCCGGACGCACTTCCAGCGCCAGTTCCGGCAGGATTTCCGGCGTGGGGTTCGCGAGCGCAAGAATCAGCGGCTTCGCGGCCATCTGCTTGACCATGTCCTGCTTGAGCACGCCGCCCGCCGAAAGGCCGAGGAAAATGTCGGCGCCTTCGATCACTTCGGCGAGCGTGCGCGCCTCGGTTTCACGGGCGAAACGCTCCTTGTCCGGGTCCATCAGCTCGGTACGGCCCTTGTAGACCACGCCCGCGAGGTCGGTCACGAAAATGTTTTCGAGCGGCAGACCGAGGTCGACCAGCAGATCCAGACACGCCAGCGCCGCCGCGCCCGCACCCGACGCCACGAGCTTGACCTGCTTGATGTCCTTGCCGACGACCTTCAGGCCGTTGGTGAACGCCGCCGCCACCACGATGGCCGTGCCGTGCTGGTCGTCGTGGAAGACCGGAATCTTCATGCGCTTGCGCGCTTCGCGCTCGACGATGAAGCATTCCGGCGCCTTGATGTCTTCCAGATTGATGCCGCCGAAAGTGGGTTCGAGCGCGGCGATCACGTCCACGAGCTTGTGCGGGTCCGACTCGTTCAGCTCGATGTCGAACACGTCGATGCCCGCGAACTTCTTGAACAGCACCGCCTTGCCTTCCATCACGGGCTTCGAGGCGAGCGGCCCGATGTTGCCGAGGCCCAGCACGGCCGTGCCGTTCGACACGACGCCGACGAGATTGCTGCGCGCCGTGAAGCGCGCGGCGTTCAGCGGATTCTCGACGATCGCCTCGCACGCGAACGCAACGCCCGGCGAGTACGCGAGCGAGAGATCGCGCTGGTTGATCATTTGCTTGGTCGGCGCGATCGCGATCTTCCCGGGGGTGGGAAACTCGTGATAGTCGAGGGCGGCTTCGCGAAGCTTGTTCGTGGCGGAATTCGACATGGGAGGCAGGGCGTGAGTGCGGATTAGAATGACAGTTCGAACGCGAATGTGCCCGATTGTAGCGCCATTCCCCAGCAGGATTCCTTTCAGTTCAGGCGCAGCTGCCGCGACCGCCATGGAGACAAAGCCGCGCCGGCGGCCCGCTCAGCGGGCTCGCCATTCATTCGTCATACACCTTTCGTCATGCTTTCCGAGTTCACCCTGATCGACCATTATTTCGCGCGGCGCGCACGAGAACACACACGCCGCGCCGCGCTCGGCATTGGCGACGATTGCGCGCTGATCGCGCCCGCGCCAGGCGAAATGCTGGCCGTCTCGACCGACATGCTGGTCGAGGGCCGCCACTTCCTGCCCGACGTCGATCCCCACGCGCTCGGCCACAAGACGCTCGCCGTCAATCTCTCCGATCTCGCCGCGATGGGCGCGAAGCCGCTCGGCTTCACGCTCGCGTTCGCGCTGCCCAAGCCGCGCGAGGACTGGCTCGCCGCCTTCAGCGCGGGCCTCTTCGAACTGGCCGATCTGCACGACTGCGAGCTGGTCGGCGGTGACACCACGGCCGGCCCGCTCAATCTCTGTATCACCGTGTTCGGCTCGGTGCGGCAGGATGTCGCACTTCGGCGCGACACCGCCCAGCCGGGCGACGACGTCTGGATCTCGGGCACGCCCGGCGACGCGCGCGCGGGTCTCGCGGTGCTGCGCAACGACTGGCCGCAGTCGCCCATCGACGCCGCCGACGCCGCGTATTTCCGGCGCGCGCTCGAATATCCGCAGCCGCGCGTGGCGCTCGGTCTCGCGCTCGCGGGCGTGGCGAGCGCGGCGCTCGATGTGTCGGACGGACTGGCCGGCGATCTGCGGCACATCCTCGAACGCTCGCGGGTGGGCGCCGCCATCGACGTGGACGCCCTGCCGATCTCGCCCGCGCTCGCGCGTCTGCCGCGCGAGCTGCAGGTGCAATGCGCGCTCGCGGGCGGCGACGACTACGAACTGTGTTTCACCGCCGCGCAAGCCCGGCGTGACGATGTCGAGGCGGCGGCGCAACAGGCCGGTGTGCGCGTGACGCGCATCGGTACAATAACTTCGCCTCAAGGCGGGACCGGCGCGAATCAAGACGCGCGGCCCGCGATCGCCTGGCACGACGCCTCCGGCGCGCCGCTCAACCTGACGTTGCAAGGCTTCGATCACTTTCATGCAGACTGACCCCACGCCCTCGCCCGCCGGCAACGGCGCGACGCATGCCGATGCGCCCGGCGGCGCTTCGGAGCCGCCCTCATCGCTGACCTCGCTGCCGGGGCCCGAAACCGCAAGCACGCCGAAAGGCCCGCGCCGCGCCGACGCGCCTTTCATGCTCACGCATCCGCTGCACATCATTTCGCTCGGCTTCGGCTCGGGCCTCTCGCGGCTCGCACCGGGGACGGCCGGCACACTGTTCGCGTGGGCCGCGTTCGAAGTGCTCAACCGCTATCTGAGCGTGCTCGACTGGGGCGTGCTCATCATCGGCGGCTTTCTCGCGGGCATCTGGATCACCGACTTCACGGCGAAGAAACTGCGCAGCGACGATCCCTCGTCGATCGTCTGGGACGAAATCGTCGCGTTCTGGCTCGTGCTGCTGATGGTCACGCCGATCGATTTCACCGGCAAGCTCTGGGCCTTCGCGATCTTCCGTTTCTTCGACATGGTGAAGCCGCCGCCCATCCGCTATTTCGACCGGCGTTTCAAGGGCGGCTTCGGCATCATGATCGACGACCTCGTGGCCGCCTTCTTCACGCTGCTCGTGATCGCGCTCTGGCGCATGTCGGTCTGATTTTTCGCGTCGCTCCCCCACCCTCGGCCACCGCCACGGACACACCGCCATGCCCACCGATTCCGTCGTCCACCAACTCGCGATCCGCGCCGGCAACAAGCTGCGCGACGCGCGCCTGATGCTCGCCACCGCCGAGTCCTGCACGGGCGGCATGGTCGCCGCCGCCATCACCGACATCTCCGGCAGCAGCGGCTGGTTCGAACGCGGTTTCGTCACCTATTCGAACCAGGCGAAAACCGAAATGATCGGCGTGCCCGCCGAGATGATCGACAAGCACGGCGCGGTGAGCGAACCGGTCGCGCGCGCGATGGCCGAAGGCGCGCTGCGCAACAGCCGGGCACAAGTTTCGCTGGCCATCACCGGCATTGCCGGTCCGGGCGGCGGCACGCCGGAAAAACCGGTCGGCATGGTGTCGTTCGGCTGGAGCAACCGGCTGCACACGAACGTCGAGACGCTGGTTTTCAAGGGCGATCGCGACCAGATTCGCGTGCAGGCCGCCGCGCACGCGCTGCGCGGACTGCTGGCGCTGATCGACGAACAGGAACGCTGACGAAGCGCGCATGCCCACGCATGCGCGTCGCCGAAATCGCACCCCTCAGGAGACGCATGCCATGGCGCAACCGAATTCCCCGTCCACGACGACGAGCGGCGCGGTCGAAGAACTGATTCGCCGCTTCGGACTCGAACCGCATCCCGAGGGCGGTTACTACAGCGAGACCTACCGCTCGGACAAACTGGTGTTGCGCGACGGCGGCAACGACGCGGACGGCACGCGCGCGGCATCGACCGCGATCTATTTCCTGCTCGCCGACGGCGCCTATTCCGCCTGGCACCGCATCCGTTCCGACGAGCTCTGGCACTTCTACGCGGGCACGCCCATCGAGATCCATTCGATCGACGAGCGCGGCGTGCTGTCCACGCGCAAGCTCGGCCACGCGCTCGATCATCCGGGCACGGTGTTCCAGGCCGTGGTGCCCGCGGGCCACTGGTTCGCCGCGCGCTGCGTGAATCCGTCGAGCTGGGCGCTGGTGGGCTGCACGGTCGCGCCGGGCTTCGAATTCAGCGAATTCGAAATCGCCGACGTCGATGCGCTGATCGAGCACTATCCGCTGCATCGCCCGATCATCGAACTGTTCCGCAAGCCCGCGGCGGCGACGGCGAAGAAAGCGTGAGCGCATAAAAAAAGCGGCGTGCCCGAAGACACGCCGCAAATCGCCCTACATCTTCGGGCGGCGCTGCGACGCGCCGCCCGGCTCACACCCTGAACGCTTATTTCGCGGTGATCTCCACGCGCCGATTGGGCGCGAGACACGCCACCACCGCGGGCGTCGCCGTCTTGCCCGGACACGACTTGACCGGATTCGACGCCCCGCGCCCGTTGATCTCGAAACGCTGCGCCTTCACGCCTTGTGCCTGCATCTCGCGCATCACCGCCGCCGCACGCTGATTCGAGAGGCGATCGTTATGCGCCGCCGAACCGAAACGATCCGTGTACCCGGTGATGCCGACCACGCCCAGCACCGCGCCCGACTCGCGCCACTGCTGCGCGAGCAAGGCAACCTGACGATGGCCTTCGGGCTTGAGCACGGCGCTGTCGAAATCGAACAGCGCGTCGGCCGACAGCGAGACCGGCTTCACGACCGGCGCGACCACCGGCACGACGACAGCCGGAGCGGGCGGCGGCACGCACTGATCGAGCTCGCCGTTCACCTTCTGCGCGAGTTTCTGCGCGCGCTCGATGGCGTCCCAGCCGTGCACCCAGCGCGTGCCATGCGTTTCGTCCTGTTCCTTCCAGGCTTCGTCGGTAAGCGCGCGCAGACGGCCCGCGTCCTCGCCCTTGCACGGCGACTGATCGGCGCGCTGGTTGGTGCGCTCGATCTCCTGCAACGCCTTCACCCACTTCTCGCGCGTCTCGACGGGCGGCCAGTTCTTCTGCCCGTAGATCGGCTGAAACGGCACGCTGCCGTCGATATAGTGGCGCCCGTTGTTGAGCGCGCGCGCCGCTGCATCGTTGTAGACCTTCGAGACGAGCACATGGCTGTCCTGACGATCCGCGATTTCCAGCCAGCCTTCGGCCAGACCGCGCTGATACGGATCGGCGAGACGTTGCGCGGCGGGCATGAGCGCTTCGGCGTCGCTGCCCACGCCGGCAAACGCCGGAGCGCTCGACAACGCGGACAACGCCGTGGCCAGCGCGCCACATAGCAATAGTTTCTTCATGACTTCAATCTCCGTGCCCGCCACGGCTTCCCGTGGCGGGCCTGGTTAGCGCTCCGCTCAGAAGCCGAACGTTGCACCGACCGATGCGCCCGTGCTGCCGCCGGCGCCCGTCGAACGCGCGACGTGCGCGTTCAGCAGGAGACGGTCGCTGACGTACCAGTTCGCACCGAGCGCCAGCGCGCTTTCACCGCCGTACGTACCCGCCGCGACGGCCATCTGGAAGTTGCCTTCCGCCCGCGCGTTCGGGATCAGCGAAGAAGCCGCCATCGCCGCCGCACCCAGCGAGTTCATCTCGCGACGAACCTGACCGATCTGCTGGTTGGTGTACGCGTTGGCTTGCTGCACGCCTTGCGCCACCGCCTGCGTCGTGTACGACTGGGCATTGAGCACCGCATCGTTCAACTGGCTCACGTTGACGGCGTCGGTGCCTTGCGTACCGGCCTTCACGTTGACGATCTGACGTTCGCCGCCTGCCGAACCGACCGACACCGTGTTGTCGCGATCGGCAACCGAACCGGCGCCGAGTGCCACTGCACCTTCCGCGCTCGCCGTCGAGTTCGCACCCAAAGCCGTCGAGTTCTTGCCCGTGGCCTGCGAAGCTGCGCCCATCGCCGTCGAGTTGTCGCCGCTGGCCAGCGAGTTGGCGCCGCCCGCCGTGGCGTGCGTACCGCTCGCCTTGGCGGCTTCGGTGTTGCGATCGCCGCTTGCCGTGAACATCGGATCCGTGGCGTTTTCCGCCATGTTCTGCACCGCCGAGATCGCGGCGTTCATCTGGCCGACGTTCACTGCGTCCGAATCCTCCACGCCGGCTGCGAGGTTATGCAGCGCCACCGCGTTGCTCGCCCCCGAACCGCCCAGCGTGACCGAGTCGTGCGCCGTCGAGTCGTACGAAACCACGTCGGCCATCTGGCCTTGCAGCGTCGTCACCGAGCCCTGGAGATTGCTCACATCGCCCTGCAGCGTCGTGACGTTACCTTGCAGCGTGGTGAAGTTGCCTTGCAGCGTCGTCACCGTGCCCGCCAGATTCGACACGCTCATGTTGGTCGCGTACAGCTGCGAGCCATTCACCGCGTCGACGCTCGTTGCGTTCACCGCACCCGCCGCGACACCCGTCAGCACGCGGTTGCCCTGCGTGCCGGCGAAGTTCACGCGCAGGCCATCCGTGTCCTTCGCGACCGTGATGTTGCGCGAGGTCGCATCCTGCTGCACCAGACCGATCGAGCCGTTGTCGAGCTCGTTCGCGATGTTCGTCACGCGGCCGTCGATGTTCGTCAGCGAGTCGCCGATGTTGTTGTACGTCGAGCCGCCGATCTTGTACGTCGGCTTCGTGATCGAACCGTCCGCGTTCACCGTCGAGTCGCCGCCCAGCGCATCGGCGGTGCTGCTGCCGAGTGCGTAGAGTTGCGAACCGTTCACCGCGTCGAAGCTAGATGCCGAGACTTCGCCGTTCTTCACGTTATGCAACGCCACCGGCGCACTCGCGTCCGCGCCGCCCAGCGACACCGAATCGTGCGACGTCGAGTCGTACATCACCGCGTCCTGCAGCTTGCCGTTGATGTTGGTGATGCTGCCCGCGATGTTGCTCACGTCGCCCTGGAGCGTCGTCATGTTGCCTTGCAGCGTGGTGACATTGCCTTGCAGCGTCGTCACGTCGCCCGCGAGGTTCGACACGTTCGAGTTCGTCGTGTACAGCTGGCCGCCATTCACCGCGTCGGTGCTCGACTCGGAGATGTCGCCGGCCTTCACGTTATGCAGGGCCACCGGCGCGCTTGCGTCCTTGCCGCCCAGCGTCACCGAATCATGCGACGTCGAGTCGTACATCACTGCATCAGCAAGCTGACCGTTGATGTTGGTGATGCTGCCTGCGATGTTGCTCACGTCGCCTTGAAGCGTCGTCATGTTGCCCTGCAGCGTGGTGACATTGCCTTGCAGCGTCGTCACGTCACCGGCCAGGTTCGACACGGTCGAGTTCGTCGCGTACAGCTGCGAGCCATTCACCGCATCCGTGCTCGTCGACGACAGTTCGCCTGCGCTCACGCCAGTCAGAACACGCGTGCCAGCCGTGCCCGTAAAGTCCACGACCGTACCGTCCGTGTCCTTCGCGACCGTGATGTTGTGCGTCGACGCGTCCTGCTGAACCAGACCGATCGAACCGTTGTTGATCTCGTTCGCGATGTTCGTCACGCGGCCGTCGATGCTCGTCACATCGCCTGCCAGGTTCGTCACGTCGCCCGCGAGGTTCGAGACCGTCGTGTTCGTCGTGTACAGCTGCGAACCGTTCACCGCGTCCGTGCTGGTCGACGACAGCTCGCCTTCCTTCACGTTGTGCAGTGCCACCGGCGCGCTTGCATCCGTCCCACCCAGCGTCACCGAATCATGCGCCGACGAGTCGTACGCCACCGCATCAGCGAGCTGACCGTTGATGTTCGTGATGCTGCCCGCGATGTTGCTCACGTCGCCCTGGAGCGTCGTCATGTTGCCTTGCAGCGTGGTGACGTCGCCTTGGAGCGTCGTGACGTTGCCCTGGAGCGTCGTCACGTTGCCTTGCAGCGTGGTGACATTGCCTTGCAGCGTCGTCACGTCACCTGCCAGGTTCGACACGGTCGAGTTCGTCGTGTACAGCTGCGAACCGTTCACCGCGTCCGTGCTGGTCGACGACAGCTCGCCTTCGCTCACACCCGTCAGAACACGCGTGCCTGCCGTGCCCGTGAAGTCCACGACCGTGCCGTCCGTGTCCTTCGCGACCGTAATGGTGTGCGTCGTCGCGTCCTGCTGAACCAGACCGATCGAGCCGTTGTTGATCTCGTTCGCGATGTTCGTCACGCGGCCGTCGATGCTCGTCACATCGCCTGCCAGGTTCGTCACGTCGCCCGCGAGGTTCGAGACCGTCGTGTTGGTCGTGTACAGCTGCGAACCGTTCACCGCGTCCGTGCTGGTCGACGACAGCTCGCCTTCCTTCACGTTATGCAGTGCCACCGGCGCGCTCGCGTCCGTGCCACCCAGCGTCACCGAATCATGCGCCGACGAGTCGTACGCCACCGCGTCAGCAAGCTGACCGTTGATGTTGGTGATACTGCCTGCGATGTTGCTCACGTCGCCCTGGAGCGTCGTCATGTTGCCTTGCAACGTGGTGACGTCACCTTGGAGCGTCGTGACGTTGCCCTGGAGCGTCGTCACGTCACCGGCCAGGTTCGACACGGTCGAGTTCGTCGCGTACAGCTGCGAACCGTTCACTGCATCCGTGCTCGTCGACGACAGTTCGCCTGCGCTCACGCCAGTCAGAACACGCGTGCCTGCCGTGCCCGTGAAGTCAACGATCGTACCGTCCGTGTCCTTCGCGACCGTGATCTTGTGCGAGGTCGCATCTTGCTGAACCAGACCGATCGAGCCGTTGTTGATCTCGTTCGCGATGTTCGTCACGCGACCGTCGATGCTCGTCACATCGCCTGCCAGGTTCGTCACATCGCCCGCGAGGTTCGAGACGTTCGAGTTCGTCGTGTACAGCTGCGAACCGTTCACCGCATCCGTGCTGGTCGACGACAGCTCGCCTTCCTTCACGTTGTGCAGTGCCACCGGCGCGCTTGCGTCCGTGCCACCCAGCGTCACCGAATCATGCGCCGACGAGTCGTACGCCACCGCATCAGCAAGCTGACCGTTGATGTTGGTGATGCTGCCCGCGATGTTGCTCACGTCGCCTTGAAGCGTCGTCATGTTGCCTTGCAGCGTGGTGACGTCACCTTGGAGCGTCGTGACGTTGCCTTGCAGCGTGGTGACATTGCCCTGCAGCGTCGTCACGTCGCCCGCGAGGTTCGACACGGTCGAGTTCGTCGCGTACAGCTGCGAGCCATTCACCGCATCCGTGCTCGTCGACGACAGTTCGCCTGCGCTCACGCCAGTCAGAACACGCGTTCCTGCCGTGCCCTTGAAGTCCACGATCGTGCCGTCCGTGTCCTTCGCGACCGTGATGTTGTGCGTCGTCGCGTCCTGCTGAACCAGACCGATCGAACCGTTGTTGATCTCGTTCGCGATGTTCGTCACGCGGCCATCGATGCTCGTCACATCGCCTGCCAGGTTCGTCACGTCGCCCGCGAGGTTCGAGACCGTCGTGTTCGTCGTGTACAGCTGCGAACCGTTCACCGCGTCGGTGCTGGTCGACGACAGCTCGCCTTCCTTCACGTTATGCAGCGCCACCGGCGCGCTCGCGTCCGTGCCACCGAGCGTCACCGAATCATGCGCTGACGAGTCGTACGCCACTGCGTCAGCAAGCTGACCGTTGATGTTGGTGATGCTGCCCGCGATGTTGCTCACGTCGCCCTGGAGCGTCGTCATGTTGCCTTGCAGCGTCGTCACGTCACCGGCCAGGTTCGACACAGTCGAGTTCGTCGCATACAGCTGCGAACCGTTCACCGCATCCGTGCTCGTCGACGACAGCGTGCCTGCTGCCACGTTCGTCAGCTTGACGTTCGTGCTTGCACCCACACCACCCAGCGTCACCGAGTTGTGCGACGACGAGTCGTACAGCACCGCATCGGCCAGCTTGCCGTTGAGGTTCGTGATGTTGCCCGCGAGGTTGCTCACGTCGCCCTGCAGCGTCGTGACGTTACCTTGCAGCGTCGTCACCGCGCCTTGCACATTGCTGATGCTCGTCGTGTTCGCCGTCACCTGCGTGTTGGTCGCGTACAGCTGCGAGCCGTTCACCGCATCCGTGCTCGTACCCGATACACGACCCGCCGCGACGTTCGTCACCTGACGCTCGGCACCCGCCGCGCCCACGCTCACCACACCGGTCGGCGTTGCACCGGCATACGTGAACGTCTGACCACCGATCACGCCATTCGCCGTGCCGACAGCAGCAGCCGTCGTCGCGCCGTTACCGAGCGCCACCGAGTTGGAAACCGACGCACTCGCACCGTTACCGATCGCGATCGCATTCGTCGCACTCGCCGACGCCACCGGCCCGATCGCCGTTGCGTTCGCACCCGTCGCCGACGAATCGGCCAGCGTCGAGTTCGTGTGGACGTACTTGATGCCGCCACCGCCGTTCACGATGTTGTTCACCGTGTTCGAGACGTTCGACACATTCGCGTTCGTCGCGTACAGCTGCGAGCCGTTCACTGCGTCTGTGCTCGTCGACGACAGCGTACCTGCCGCCACGTTCGTCAGCTTGACGTTCGTGCTCGCGCCCACACCGCCCAGCGTCACCGAGTTGTGCGACGTCGAGTCGTACAACACCGCATCGGCCAGCTTGCCGTTGAGGCTCGTGATCTGGCCTTGCAGCGTCGTCACCGCGCCTTGCACATTGCTGATGCTCGTCGTGTTCGCCGTCACCTGCGTGTTGGTCGCGTACAGCTGCGAGCCGTTCACCGCATCCGTGCTCGTACCCGATACACGACCCGCCGCGACGTTCGTCACCTGACGCTCGGCACCCGCTGCGCCCACGCTCACCACGCCGGTCGGCGTTGCACCTGCATACGTGAACGTCTGACCGCCGATCACGCCATTAGCCGTGCCAACAGCAGCAGCCGTCGTCGCGCCATTACCGAGCGCCACCGAGTTGGAAACCGACGCATTCGCACCGTTACCGATCGCGATCGCATTCGCCGCGCTCGCCGACGCCACCGGACCAATCGCCGTCGCGTTCGTACCCGTCGCCGACGAATCAGCCAGCGTCGAGTTGGTGTGGACGTACTTGATGCCGCCACCGCCGTTCACGATGTTGTTCACCGTGTTCGAGACGTTCGAGACATTCGCGTTCGTCGCGTACAGCTGCGAGCCGTTCACCGCATCGGTGCTCGTCGACGACAACGTACCTGCTGCCACGTTCGTCAGCTTGACGTTCGTGCTCGCGCCCACGCCGCCCAGCGTCACCGAGTTGTGCGACGTCGAGTCGTACAACACCGCATCGGCCAGCTTGCCGTTGAGGCTCGTGATCTGGCCTTGCAGCGTCGTCACCGAGCCTTGCACGTTGCTGATGCTCGTCGTGTTCGCCGTCACCTGCGTGTTCGTCGCGTACAGCTGCGAGCCGTTCACCGCATCCGTGCTCGTACCCGATACGCGTCCCGCCGCAACGTTCGTCACCTGACGCTCGGCACCCGCTGCGCCCACGCTCACCACGCCGGTCGGCGTTGCACCTGCATACGTGAACGTCTGACCGCCGATCACGCCATTCGCCGTGCCGACAGCAGCCGCCGTCGTCGCGCCATTACCGAGTGCCACCGAGTTCGCCGTCGAAGCATTCGCACCATTACCGATCGCGATCGCATTCGACGCACTCGCCGACGCCACCGGACCGATTGCCGTTGCGTTCGTACCCGTCGCCGACGAATCGGCCAGCGTCGAGTTGGTGTGGAAATACTTGAGGCCCGTGCTGCCGTTCACGATGTTGTTCACCGTGTTCGAGACGTTCGAGACATTCGCGTTCGTCGCGTACAGCTGCGAGCCGTTCACCGCATCCGCGCTCGTCGACGACAGCGTGCCTGCCGCCACGTTCGTCAGCTTGACGTTCGTGGTCGCACCCACGCCGCCCAGCGTCACCGAGTTGTGCGACGACGAGTCGTACAGCACCGCATCGGCGAGCTTGCCGTTGATATTCGTGATCTGGCCTTGCAGCGTCGTGACATTGCCCTGCAGCGTCGTCACCGAGCCCTGCACGTTGCTGATGCTCGTCGTGTTCGCCGTCACCTGTGTGTTGGTCGCGTACAGCTGCGAGCCGTTCACTGCATCGGTGCTCGTCGACGTCACGCGACCTGCCGCGACGTTGCTCACCTGACGCTCGGCACCTGCGGCACCCACGCTCACCACACCGGTCGGCGCTGCGCCAGCGTACGTGAACGTCTGACCGCCGATCACGCCATTCGCCGTGTTCACCGCAGCAGCGGTCGTCGCGCCATTACCGAGCGCCACCGAGTTGGAAACCGAAGCATTCGCACCGTTACCGATCGCGATCGCATTCGCCGCGCTCGCCGTCGAGGCTTTGCCCAATGCCGTCGAACCGCTTGCGCCTGCGTAAGCGGCCGCGCCAATCGCCGTGGCATTCGAAGCCGCAGCAGTCGACGTTCCGCCGAACGCCACAGCGCCCGATGCCTTCGCGAACGAATTCGAGCCTACGGCGACGTTGTTGCCGTCATAGCCCGCCGTACCGACATTCGCATTGTTGCCGAGCGCGACCGAGTTCATGCCCTCGGCAAAAGTCGACTGGCCAATCGCGATATCGGATGCGCCGGTATAGAGCGAGCCGGTATTCGTTTGCGCGCCATAGCCAATGGCGATTGAGTGATAACCCTGCGCCGATGCGCTCGCACCCAGTGCGACGTTGCCGCCCTGCGAACCAAACGCCGGGCGGCTCGCTGCAGCGCCATTGCCGATCGCAATATCGTCGGCATACGAAGCAACGGCCACCGGACCAATCGCCGTCGAGTTCGCGCCGTTCGCCCACGAGTCGCCCAGCGTCGAATTCGTGTGGAAATACTTGACGCCGCCGCCGTTCACGATGTTGTTGACGGTGCTGTTGATGTTGCTGACCGCGCCGCTCAGGTTCGAGATCGCGCCGCCGACATTGTTGAACGTCGAGCCGTTCGCGACATACGTCGGGTTCGAGATCGAGCCGTCCGGATTCACCGCGGCGCCGCCGCCGAGTGCGCTGGCCGTGGAGCTGGCCACGCCATAGAGCTGCGAGCCGTTCACCGCATCGGTGCTGGTCGAATTGACCGCGCCGGCCGCCACGTTGACGACCTGACGTTCCGCGCCGACCGCGCCGACGGAGACCGAATTGGCGCGGTTCGCGAGCGAGCCGCCACCGAGCGCAACCGCGTTGCTACCCGACACCGATGCGTTTTGACCCAGCGCCGTGCCGCCGCCCAACACCGACGAACTCGCGCCCGAGCCAACGAGCGTCGCGCCAGAGTAGGTCGAACTCGTGTTCGCGCCAATCGCGGTGCTGTTGGTGCCGAAGATGCTTGCGCCGTCACCGATCACGATCGAACCGTCGCCCGTGATGCTCGACGTGCCGCCGTCGGCCTTGAGCCTCGCATTGCGGCCCATCACGATGATGCCGGAGCCCTTGTTCAAGATCGACGCGTTCTCGCCAATCGCGATGTTGCCGTCGGCGGTCGACGTGGAGCCGCTCGTAGCGTTGTAGCCCAGCGCGATGCTGTTCGTGCCTTGCGAGGTGCTCAACTGACCGATCGCAATCGCGCCCGCGACGGTGCTTTTCGCGCTCGCGCCGATTGCGATCGTGTTGCCCGCCGAAGCGTTCGCGCCGACGCCCATTGCGAGCGCGCTTGCCCCTGCTGCATTCGCGTTGTAGCCCACCGCTGCGGAGCTCGCGCCCCCTGCATTTGCCATGGGACCGAACGCCGTGCTCCACGAACCGCCGGCCGTGGCTTTGTAGCCCATGGCGCTCGACACGCCATTGGCGTAAGCAAGCGAACCAATTGCCGAGCCCGCGTTATTACCATCGGCGCTCGACACCGTTGCGCCGTTGCCGACCGCCGTCCCGTTTGCGACGGCGCTGGCGTTCGCCCCCATCGCCACGGCATTGTTGCCCAACGCCGCTGCCGACGCGCCAATCGCGACGGCGCTGTACATCGACGTTGTCGCGCTGTAGCCCAGCGCGACGCTGTTCGCGCCTTGCGCGGTCGCCGTCCCGCCAATCGCAATCCCGCCGGCGTCGGTGCTTTTCGCGCTCGCGCCCATTGCAATGCCGCTGGCCGCCGAAGCAACCGACGCATCACCCAACGCCATGCCGTACGTTCCCGACGCGTTCGATGCGCGACCGAGCGCGATCGCATTGTCACCGGAGGCCGTCGCAACGAAACCCAACGCGATAGCGCGGTCACCGCTTGCGCTACTGCGCACGCCCACCGCGACCCCACCGACCTGCGAGGTGCTGCTGCTTGCGCCAATCACAACCGATGACGAGTTGGAGGCAGTCGCGCCGGCGCCGATGACCACCCCGGAGTTGACGGGGTTGTCTCCGGCTTTGTTGCCCGAGTCGTTCACCGCGCCCACGCCGATCGCGACGCCGCCGGCCTGGGGCGTCTTCGCGCCATTGCCGATAGCGACGGCGTTAATGCCAAGCGCACCGGCGTTTTGGCCCAGCGCGACCGCACCGGCGGCGCTTCCCATCGAGCCACTGCCGATCGCGACAGCACCCGCGCCAGCGGCGCTCGCACTGCACCCTTCCGCCAGCGCGTTCGTGCCAGGGGCCGAGGCCGCCGCGCCCGCTGCACAGTTATCGGCGATCACGGCGACGCCGCCGCTATCCGAAATCGTGCCCGCCGCGTGCGCGGAAAGCGACAGGCTGCCCAGCACGCCCGCCGTCACCAGCGACGAAGCGGCGGCGGAAACCTTCGTCCGCGACTTGCTCTTGCCCCGTCCCTTCGCGTTTTCCTGCGCCGCGATCCACGTGCCCGTGGATTCGTTCCAAACCGATCTATATGCCTTGTTCATTTTGCAATCCTTAATAATTCCCTTGTTCCCGTGGCCTGATCTCGTCGAGCCCCGGCGTCAATTCAGTTCCGGCCTGCGCTTGCTGGCGACCATGAGGGTCGACTTGCCAGGCGAAGCGCTCTTGTTCCAGCGGCGCGCGCACAGGAACGTGGGCGCGCCGGTTATCTGCACGTCAATGGTGGTCGGCGTGTGCCGCCCGTCGGCTGCTCCTCTGGCCTGTGAGGGCGCGCGACAGCGGCACGGCCGCCGTTACCGGTTCATCCGCACGGCGCACCTCGCATCGACCTGGAATTGTTCAAGCGAGACCGTGACGGACCGCTCCCTGCGAACGCAGACGTGCTCGCGCACGCGAGAATCGAAATTCTCGCGGCGCGAAAAATGGTGATTTTCATGACAGAACCCGTCCAGACTCCTGCAGATCGGTTCAACCGATCGCTACGAGCGCGAGAGCGCCCCGGTCAGCGGGCCGCGTGGGCGGCCCAACCAGGTGTCGCGACGATGCTTGCCGTCACGACGCCAGCGGATCGAGGCACGATGCAGTCAGCTGCACGGCGCGCCGCCTGAAGCCCAGGCAGCGGGAAATTTGCGGCGTTTAACATCCGGGCATCGCAAATTCCACATCGACAATGCCATGTTAAGAACTGACGGGGGTGCGACGAATCAGACGGTTCTTAAAATCTGAGTGAGCAATCTGACATTTTCTGAATTTTTATGTGTGTCAGATCGAAAAACTGAGAGGCGAACGGTTCGAATACCGAACCGTTCGCCTGAACGCATCAACGGCAGGCGTTGATCGCGTCGCGCGTCTTTTCAGCAGCCGTTGCAGCCGCTTGCGCGTAGTCCTCGCCCTTGCTCGCGAAGATGATCGCGCGCGACGAGTTGATCAGCATGCCGGTGCCGTTGGCGCTGCGGCCGGCCTTGACGGTCGCTTCCACGTCGCCGCCTTGTGCGCCGATGCCCGGAATCAGCAGCGGCATGTCGCCGACGATGCCGCGCACGATCTCGATTTCCTTCGGGAACGTTGCGCCCACAACCAGACCGAGTTCGCCGCTCGCGTTCCACTTGTTCGCGGCGAGGTCAGCGACGACCTGATAGACCGGCTTGCCGTCGACGGTGAGGAACTGCAGATCGGAGCCGCCGGGGTTCGACGTGCGGCACAGCACGATCACGCCCTTGCCCGCGTGCGCGAGGTAGGGCTCGATCGAGTCGAAGCCCATGTACGGGTTGACCGTCACAGCGTCCGCCTTGAAGCGCTCGAAGGCTTCGCGGGCGTACTGCTCAGCCGTGCTGCCGATGTCGCCGCGCTTGGCGTCGAGAATCACCGGCAGGCCCGGATGCTTCTCGTGGATGTGCGCGATCAGCGCTTCGAGCTGGTCTTCGGCGCGATTCGAGGCGAAATAGGCGATCTGGGGCTTGAACGAGCACGCGTAGGGCGCGGTTGCATCGACGATATCGCGGCAGAATTCGAAGATCGCGTCGCTGCGGCCGGCGAGAGCGGCCGGGAACTTCGCGGGCTCGGGATCGAGGCCGACGCACAGCAGCGAGCCGGTGCGCTGCCAGGCGGCGGCGAGGTCTTGGGTGAACGAGGTCATGATGGATCGGGCGGCGAGCCCGGTGCAGAGAAAAGGGAAACAGGGGAAACGGCGCGTATTTTAACCGGCTTGGCAGACGGCTTCCCGGGAGCGCCCCGCGCGGCGGCGGCAAAACGGCGGCAAACGGCGGGAAGTGGCGGGAAGCGGCACGGGAAGCGACGCCTCGCGAGGACTGGCGGCGTCCGGGCCCGAAGCGCCCAATGATCGGAGGAAACGCCGCGAGGTCGGGCGCGCCGCGGACCGATTTGCCGTTGGCGTCGCCGGACCCCGCCGCGTTCAGGCCGCCTGCGTGCGCGCCCGGCCGCCCTTCGG
>NZ_JAAGPN010000010.1:0-72754 GCF_017104805.1 Paraburkholderia sp. Ac-20347
CTCGGCGTCGCTGCCCCAGGGCAGCACGAGCGACGCGCCGCGGCGCACCAGCGCCTGACCGAGCTCGATCCAGTGGGCGTCGGGCCACTGCTTGTCGGCGCGCGAAGTTGCGTGCACGAACACCACGTAGGGCACCGGCAGATTCAGGCCGACGCCCGCGAGCGCCTGCGCGGCGCGGTAGGTATCGAGGCCGAAGTCGATCTCGTCGGTGGGCTGCGGCGCGGGCAGATCGAGCGCCGCCGCGACCAGTTGACGCGTGCGCTCAACGACGTGCGTGCGCGGTTCGATGCGGATCGAGCGGTCGTAGAAGAAGCGCACCGGCCATTCGTAGCCCGCGCCGTCCGTGCGGTTACCGAGCCCGACGAGCGGCCCGCGCGCCCAGCTCGCGACCCACGCGGTCTTGATGAGGCCCTGACAGTCGATCACGAGGTCGTACTTCTCGGCGGCGAGCGCGCGGCGGAACGCGCCGATCTCGCGCCAGTTGGCGCCCGACAGCAGGCGCTTGCGCCAGCGCCGCAGCGAAAACGGGATCGGCCGGCGCACGCCCTGCACGAGCTCGACGAGCGACCGGAAGCTTTCTTCGACGAGCCAGTCGATCTGCGCGTCGGGATACCGCCGCCGGATATCGGCGATGGCGGGCATGTTGTGGACGACGTCGCCAAGCGACGACACGCGCACGATGAGGATCTTTTGCACGCTCAAGGCAGGAAGGGCGGACTGGTTGAAAGGTCCGCAATTTTAGCGCGCCCGCGGGGTTGGGCGAGAGCTGGCGTGAATTGAGGGGGGAAAGTGCGTGTTTTCCGGGGCGCGCCGTGGGGTGGCGGGTTGTGGTGCCAGATCCGGTGGTGAGTGAGGCGCGGTGCTGTTTGGTCGCGCCTCGTGGGTGCTTAAGGTGCGATTTCGGACGTTTTCAGCCACGCATCGAGCGGTGGCTTGCCGGCGCGGGAAAAGCGGATCCGGGTCCAGTCGGTGCCTTCGGTTTCCAGCACGGCGACGAGGTCGCCCCGAATCAGATATCCGTGGCGGATGCTGCCCACGGATGGCCGTTCATACAGCCACGCCTGATCGACGCGAACGGTCCATGACGGCGCATTCTGATGCTGCGAGGAATCTGCCGCGGCGCTTCTGGGCGGTAACGGCGGCACTGTGGCGGCATGCACCCCGGGTTGCGCTTCGATTTGTGCGTAATACCGCGCGTTTGCGGCGTTGGGCGGGTCGCACGCTTTCAGGTTGTCGAGACCAAGCGCGGTGCGCAGGAACGGACTGATGTCTTGGCTGTGAGCGTTCGAGTATTGCGTCCAGACGTCGCGAGCTGTGGGCTTTGCAACCGACGTCATGGACTGCGAATCGGGACCGGCCGAATCCAATACGCTCTGCCAGATTTCCTGCTTCACATCCCAATGGCCGCCGCAGATCGCGCCGGTGTCGTTGCGTGTCACGCAACCCGTTTGCGTGTCGAGGATTGGGCAGAATTGACGGCTTTCTATTCGCGGCTTCTGGCTGTCGGCTTCAACGGTTCCGTTTCTGATTACATCGAGAACGAGGTATCGGCCTCCGGGTGACACCGCACTGTCCCGCGGCCTGGAAAAGATAACGCCGCCGTCTTGCGTGAGTGCCTCGTCGGATAGCAAAGGAATCGCATGACCGTCGGCTTGCTGGAAAGTCAGGCGCGTCCAACCTGAACCGAACTTTTTGGCAAGCGGCGAGGACACCGGCGCGGAAAAAATCAGGCGCGAATGATTTGAGAAATCAATGACCTGATTTTCGGCAGACGTTGCACTGAGCGAAAGACCGGTGGTCGCAACGAGCGCGATGCTGGAGACAAGTTTCTGAATTTTCATCCACAAGGTGAAGTGAATTCATGATTGCAGCGGACACGACAGCTTCTTTCAGCCGCTAGAACCTCTGCGCCCTCATGTGTCGGTGCAATTTTTCACATACGCCCTGCTCTACCGCTACCGATTAGTGCGAGCGCTCCAGGGCGCGAGTCGGGACCCGATCAGACTTTCCCAGCTTTTTCATCTGCGAGACATATTCGCTGTATTGAAGCTTCGCTGGCTCTTGTTGGTCAGTATTCCAAAGTGCGTCAGCAAGATTGAGCTTGGCGACGACTCGATCCGGATACTCCGAAACGATTTTTGCAAGAAGCGGTATCGCATCGTCTGGTCTCTTGGCCTGCACCAGAAAAAAACCTAGATCATTAGCCATTTGCACATCGATTTCCCCGACGAACCCTGCAATTTCCAGCGAATCATAAGATGTAATTCCGGCAAGATAAGCAGTCAGCTTCGCCTTGTCACTCTCCGCGCTTTTCAATTCTGCAAGTTTCTTATCGATGTCTTTCTTGACGTTTTCATTCGACTCATACGTGTAGGACATGTCGCTGCCTATTTTCGGGCAGTTCAAGATACGTGCGACTTCCATAGAACCAACGAAGTCGCCGGACGTCATATCCGGCTTTTCCCCCGAAATCTGGCGGACCATACACCAATCCTGCGCGCCAGCGTTCCACCCGAATATCTGTATGAAAACCTGGCCGCCTTGGCTCTGGCACGAACCGTCAACCGCGATCTGCGCAGTACCCGCGAGTCGATACATGCCCATCGCGCTGCATTCGTCGAACGGCTGCACACGATAGTTCAAGCGCTTGTGGGTGGCTGCACTCTCAAAAGTGATAGCGAGTCCTTTCCCTGCGGCTGAATACTCGAATGTGCCAATGTTCTCCACAACAATAGCTGTAGTCGAAGGACACGCATTCAATGCAAACAGAAAGCCTGCAATGCTCACCGCGATGCGCGGCCATCCGGGCAATGAGATTCGGCTCATTGCGCCTTCGATTCCTTCTCCTCGTCGCCCGGCCCCGGCTTCCGGTTCTTGAGGCAGAGCACACGCTGCTTGTCCGCCAGATCTGGATCGTCAGCAGATGCATCGCTCCTTTGCAGATCGACAACAGCACCGAACGCCATAATGGCGAAGTCGCCTGTCCGTGTGGTGAATTTATCGTCATACCGCCAGCCTGCCGGAGCATGGACGATCACGGCGACCGGCTTGAGAACGAGAACGCTCACACCGTGAGAATCCTTTCCCTTGAAGAACTCCTTCAGGATCTCTTCTGAAGGATAGTTCAGTTCAGCTTCGTCCCACTGTCCACCATCGCCCTTGAGATAGGCCACAAGCTGGCCACCATCTTTCCCGATCCGGAACAAAGGCTGCACGTCGCAGCGTCCCTGCAAATCGGCGCTGTAAAGGCCAATCCAATGGTCGTCGCTTTGAGCTGCACCGGCAGATGGCATAACGTTGAGCATGACGCTTCCGACAAAACATCCGCGCAGTGTGAAAGCTGCACAACGACGAAGAAAGCTTGAGGTCATATTTCCGTTCTCATATTTCAGTGCAAAGCAGCAAGAGATCCAGCTGTATGTCGTCCAGTTTCAATCTGGTGACAACGACGTAATCAGGCGGGCTCCGCATTCGGTCGGGTCGTTGTGGTGTGCAACCGGCTTCCCGTGATGACTACGCTGACTGTTTTCCGGGATGATTCTGAATTTTCCGTTGCATTTTGGACACCACGTCAAATCATCCTGCAAGGCAACGGGGACACCCATTGCCGTTATCTCATCGCATGCCGTGATCACTTCGCCGCCGTGCGAGGTCTTGTCGTGGAGACGAATCACACCACGACCGTGTTCGTCTTTCATTGGCGGATCTCCAGGTTATGCGTCAGCAATATTCGCCTCTTTGTTCGGAGCGGATTCAAGCATTGCAAGTCTGACGCCGTCCCCTGCGTAACGCGTCCGGTACCGCAAATAGCCACCGTCTTCCCACGGTGCATTGCGCGATAAAACATGGCCGGCCACCGATGTACCAAACGGTTTGAAGCCTGCATATGAGTCGTGGCAATAGGAGCTGAAAAAATTCAACTCGTTGTCACCGAGTTTGCGCTCAATCACCCGGTCAAAGACCTCGCGGCGCTCTTTCGGCATATTCGTCGCGGGCTTGGAGAGCGACTCGCCCGCAGGTTTAGCTCCACCTAAGAGTCGACTGGTGAGCGACTGCCTTCTAGTGCTGGCTTCGCTCAGTGCATTGCTCGCTTGAGCCGAGGCACTATCGCTTCCAGCTATGTCCTTCAGGAATACTTGATGCGCGCCGAGCAGGTCTTGCTTGTCGTCTCTTACAGCGCTTTGCACGAACTGCAGCGTTCCGTATACGTCCCGGTAAACGTATCGCCACGCGAGTATATCGATCAGACAATCGGTAATTGCGCGCACTCCGGTGCCGTTGGCCTGTATGAAGGCGCTGTAGTCCGCTCGAAGCTTTTCACCGACGACGAATGAGTCCCAGCCGTCGCGAGTCCTTGCGATTTCAGTATCGACCGGTACTTGAGCGGCTTGGGCCGCCTGATACATCATGCTGAGCGGTAAGCGAGCCAGTTTGTTCTCATCGTCGCCTCCGTTCTTGCCCTGCTCTCCCGGCAGATACCCACCACCAAGATCGGAGTGCATCCCCGGGAAGCGGAACTGACGGCAACGCGGGGGCATTTTATCGCCGGGTATTTGCACATCCTCTAGAGGGAACGACTCACGTTGCTCATGCATTGCAACGTAGTGCTCAGTATGTCTGACTCGCGATGAGATCCGCAGATTCTCTGTTTCACCCCAAGCTTCATGGCCATTGGTCCACCGGCTTGCAGCGGGTCCAAGACCAACCGCAGCAACGGTATCAAAAATACCAAGAAAGCGGATGTGCGTCTTGACCCCGGCAAGTGCGTCGCCCTCGAAGCACTCATCCAGCCAGTTACAGAACACGCGCGCCTGCGCCGAGCCGCGGCTGAAGCCAAATACGTCGATGAAGACCTCGACCAGCTTAGGATGTTGCGTCTCGCCGATCGTTTGTGCGAGCTTTGCGAACTGCTGCTTCAGAAAGGTCGTCCGGTTGGAGTAGCCATTGCGGGTGAGCAGTCCCCCCTCGTCCTTCATGCCCACTTTATCCAGTGCCCTCTGATCGGCCGGAGACAGGGAATTGAAACTTCCGCCTTCTGTATCAGATTGCATTGCTAGCCAGCCGTTGCTGCAAAGTGCCTTGACAGTTTGCTGTCCGATCAAAGGCACGCCACCATTGTTAATCGACTGGTGCATCGCGTTGAGAACATGCAAGAGTCCATAAACAATACGGGCATCCCCCCCCGCCCCGAAGCCCATACCCAATGAGCTTTCCCCTTCCTCACCGATTGCGGCAAACGGTGTGCCCACACCGGGAATGTAGGCTGGATAGTAACCGTTCAGGTCATCCGCCGGATACGCCCTGAACAGACGTGCGACGTTGCTGTCCTTTTTGAGTGCGAGTTGCGTTCCACTGCCCTTCCCCGACTCCTCCCAGTCCTGGTTATTGCCCGTGCCATCGAAGAACACCCCAACCTGGATTGCAAATTCGCACTTTTCCGGACGGCATCTCACGGTAGGCGCCGTCACTGTTACGCCTTCGGTATTGCCCGGATGTGCCGCGGCCTGTAACAGACTGATGTTGTTGCTCATTGGCCAGACGTTCCTGCGTCACGTTGAGGCACACTCTGTCTGGTAGCTGAGGATGCGCATTCCGGCAAACTCGGCGCCTCCTGGCAGCGTCGCGTAAAACGCGCGGCACGCATACTCTGGGCCGCGCTCCTTTTGCATTCTTCGTAAGCATATCCGGTCGTTACCGTTGCACATTGCGGCAGATAACGGCGCGCGTCTACGCGTTCGTCGTCGAGGATTTTTTCATTCGCCAGCTTTGTGCAGTTCGCCGGATCGGACGCGCTGGCACACTGCTGCTTGATGATCTGATCATCTAGCAACTGCTCATTCCAGTCACGCCGGTCAGCTCGCGACGGATACATATCCCATGGCTTCTTCCTTGGAATCGGATCGTGCGGACCAGCGTAACCGGCAGCACGGGGCCCAAGTTCGGAGACCACCACCCGCACCGTTCCGTTTGCAAGAAAGTGCACCCAAAGGTTGCCGCCGTCTTCCGAATAGGGATCGACCGCAACATCGGCTTGATGAGTGCTGCCCTTATCGTGCTGCCAGTCCCTGACGTCCCACACCACATGCACCGTGAGCCCGGGATGCCACTTGACTGGTAGAGGCGGTGCCGGCATACCTGCATTGCCGTTGCCGGCTTGCTGCCCAGCCGCGCCGTTGACCCAGAAGTCGGTGACGCTCAGGTTGTCCGCCAGGTGGTCAATTCCGCCCATGGAATAGCCAAACGTCTCTTCCTTGGCAAATGACTGGCTGGCTGCTAACGCAGTAAGCAACACAACGCCGAGCGCGGCAAACCATGTGCGGTATATCCGAAAGTCCATAGCTCTGCATCCAGTTCAGTTTTTCGAAGCCACGAGCCAATTCATAAGCTCGCTCCACTGCCCCAACGCTCGTGACTGCTTGACTTGCGCCAGAAGTCGCGAGTCCGTCAATACCGCTCCATCGGTTTCGATTGCAGCCGTTGTGATATGCCGCTGCACATCGAGCGGTTCGATACCGTGCATAAGAACAAAAACGGCGGCGGCCTCGACATGGGGATATTGCTCGGCAGATAACGAGGGATAAGCCGGGTCGCCTCTTCCTGCGCTCAATTCGTCGGCGAGCGCGGCGGCGAGTTGCTGCTCCAGTAACCGGACGCTCTGCTTCCCGGACAGCACGATCACCGGGTGGCGTCGCGAGTCCGCGGGAATGCCCGTTCCAAACTCCCTGCTTTCTCCAAAGCGGTCCATATAGCGCCAATGCCTGACCGGACCCTTTAGCTGCTGCGCCTGATCGGGCGACAACACGCGCGCCAAAGTGTCGAGCGCCCGCGTGTCTGCATAGCGGAGGTAGTAACGGTCGCCCTCCTCCATCTCGATGCTGCGTTGCGATTCCAGGTGCATGGCCAGACTCGCGAGACTCACGTCAGTCAAGAGACGGCTGACACCATATCTCCATGGCATTTCATTCATCTCGTCGCCGCTGAAGCAAGACGCGAATGCCTCAGCCTCCAGAAGCCACGGTCCAAACCGACTGGCATTCGACGACGGTAGGTCCGCATATAGCGGGACCGCATTTGCAGTACGCACAAGCGCATCAAACTGGGGAGCCTCTTGCCAGATAGCGGCATCAAGCAACATGAATTCGTTCATCGAGCGTGTTCCGCTTATTGAGGCACGATTGCGCTGCCTGAGCGCGCGGCCAACAGGAAGCAGCGCTCGCAAAAGTTATCGGGAAGCCCAGGGAATACGGCCGGCACACTCCGCGGGCCTACGGTCTGGTGATCCGCTGCATGCATGATGCTCGCGCCGGGCGTAAAGCCCTTAATGCCTTCCTCGCTGATAACCAGTTGACTGGTGCCGGCTGTCAGCCGGATGCCTTGCTTCGCGGTCAAGGTGATCCAGTCAGTCGTGCTCATGAGCGCGAGCACCTTCTTTGCAACGAGATCGATCGCGTCGCTTTGCGCCTGAATCTCGATTTTTCCCTGACCAGCGAACAGCTTCATCCCGGCGTTTCGCACGAACAGACTCAGCTTCTGTCCAATACTCGCAACAAGCGATTTGCCCGTGGCGATCTGCATGCTCTCGCCGCTGACGAAATTGAGCTGCTGCTCGGCAGCAATATGTGTGGATTGTTGCGTCGAAAGCGCGATACCCGACGGGCTCGCCATCAGCATCACCGGATCGGTGAATGCGTTCGCGCTCCCCGTGCCCCCGCCAGCGGTGTTGCCTCCACTACCGCTCGCACCCTGTGTCTTCGATTGCGTGGCGCTCACGAATGTCCGCAGCGATTGGGTGCCATCCTGCAACGATTCGGCCTGGTGCGTTTCGCTCGCTTGCGAGAGCGTGTCGATCGTCTGTTGCGCACTCGTCAGTTGCGCATGGGCTTCGGTGACGTCCAGTTGCTGACTCGTGGCGGTCTTTGCGTGGGTACTCACATACAGGCCCTCGCCCGCATTGATCGCGCCGAACGCATCCGATTTCAGATCGAAACCGCTGCCCAGATACGCGCCGCGCGAATTTGCACTTTGCGCGACCAGATAACCCAGATGCAGTTGCGAATTCGCGCTCGTGCTGTAAAGCTGCATGCGATTCTGGCCGGTGGCATCGTCCATCACCATCTGGTTGTAGCCGCTGCCACCATACTCCTTCGACTTGTAGCCGGAGAGAATGCCGTTCGAATGCCAGTTCGGCGTAGTCGCGCCGTTATAGACGCGCGCTGTGACGATCGGCCGATCGCAATCGCGGTCAAGCCAGTTCACGATCACTTCTTCGCCCACACGTGGCACATGCACGCCGCCGTAACTGCTGCCCGAATCGGACATCGCCACGCGTATCCAGCACGACGCGTTTTCATCGCCCGCATTCAGGCGATCCCAGTGAAAGCGCACCTTGATGCGATTAAGCGAATCGGTATATACCTCTTCGTTGGACGGGCCGACGACGAGCGCCGTCTGCATGCTCATTTCCGGCTTGTGATGTTCAAGCGGACTGCGATACGGCACCGCCTTGCGCTGCGCCTCGATTTTCACGAGCAGAAAGCCTTCGCTGCCGTCCGAGGCTTTCACCACCAGCGCGTCGCTGTCGCCCTGATTCGCGCTCTTGATCGCGGCCAGTTCGCCTTGCAGACTGTGCGGAAACGATTGCGTCTGCGTGGTCGTTGCGGGCAGATTGTTTTCGATAAACCAGCGCGCGTCGATCACCGCAAACTGGCGATCCTGCTGGCTGTCCGCGTCGTGCACCGGATGGCCGTCGAGTTCGAACCAGCGCCCGGCGTCGAGATTGCGCACGGCGCCCGCGCCTTCGAAGCGTTTCGCGCGCGACTCCCACTCCTGCATGCGGATTTCGCTGAGCGTGTCGCCGCGCGACTGCTCGCCGTACGTGTACGCGCCCGTGTATTCGTAGACTTCGGCCTGCTGCGGCAGATTGCCCTGCGTGGCCAGCGTCGGCACCGACGTGCCTTTGGGATTCACCGACGTGGACGGCGATTTGTAGTCGAATGTGCGCGTGGCCAGCGTCACACTTTGCAGCGTGCGCGTACCGCTCCATTGCACCAGCGCATTGGTTTCACTATTCACGCCAGATCGGTAAAAATTAACCGATTGCGGATTTAAAGCGGGCAATGCGCCGATATTGTCGGTAATTACGACCGTGTGCGATTTTCCATCAGCAGCCTGTTCGAAATAGCTGAACAGGCCTTCGGATTCCATAATCCGCTGGCAGAAATTCCAGTCGCTCTCGTATTGCACGCAAAACGAGCGCGAAGGCAATGCATTTTGAATAACAAAGCGGAATGCGCCCTGCGCTTGCGGATGCGCATTGAAGACGTCGGTGAGAATGGCGTCGGCGGTTTTGTCCTGCCAGATGCGCGCATCCGAGCGGAACTTGAGGAAGTGCTGCCACGAGGCGAATTCCAGCTGATAGCTCGTCAAACTGCCGTCCGCGCCCAGCCGGCGGGCAGTGTGGACGTAGCCGTGATACGGCAGATAGGTCTGGTCGGCCTGCTGCAGCCATAGCGTGACGGGCTGCGCGATCAGCGTTTTAAGCTCGACGTTCTCGTTCGTGGAAACGACATCAAGCGTGAAGCCGTAATCGCGGCCGATACGCGCATGACCTACCGCACGCTGCGGCAGCAACACATTATCGCCGAGCGGCGTATCGAGTTTGATCAGCCGGTCAGTTTGTACGAGGCCCCCGGTAATGGCCGCAATCAGATCCTGCGCCCCCACTTTCTATTCCTTTATCATCGAGCCATGATTTGCGGCGATATTCTACAGACCTTACTGGCCGATTGAAATTTGAACATCGACGTAACGACCCATCACGCATATCAAATCACAGTGAATAAACAAGTGAACAAAGTGGCGAGTGACGCTTACATCTCAAACGGAAAGCCCATAAACGCGCAATGAATCTAAAGCAATTCGCATTAGTGTCGTCGTATGCAATATCGCTAAACGCATTTGCACTCGACTGCAACAACCCACCGGGAGGCATCGGCCCAGAGGCCGCGCAATCGAATCTGCAATGCGCTGAACAGGAGCGCGCTGCCGCCGATCATGCGCTCAACGACGCATACAAAAAACTGCTCGCGAACCTCAAAAACGATCCGGAGCTGCAGCGCTTGTCGAAAACCCAGATTGTGGCCGCACAGCGTGCGTGGGTCGTGTTCAGAGACGCAGAGTGCGAGTTTGAGCGGTTCGGCACCGCAATGGGTGCCGGTCAACCGCACGCAGTGCCTGACGGAACTGACAACGGCTCGCGTCAAGGTGCTTGAAGAATATTTCGACGAGGCGCAATCGCAATAGCCGCACGCGCCCCGAACATCCATCCGTTGCGGCGTAACCCACCGCAACGGACCTCAACCCAAAACTCAGAACGGCAACTTCGCATCCGGCTTCTCAGCCAGAATCACGCGCTTGAAATCCGCCTGAATACGCGCGAGCGCGGCATCGTTGTCGGCTTCGAAACGCATCACGACGACCGGCGTCGTATTCGACGAACGCGCGAGCCCGAACCCATCCGGATACTCCACACGCAGACCGTCGATCTTGATCACCTCATCGGCGCCCGTGAACGTCGCGTTCTCCTGCAGCTTAGCGATCAGCGCGAAATTCTCGCCTTCCTCGAGCTTCAGTTGCAGTTCCGGCGTGGCGTGCGAGTTCGGCAGATCGTTGAGCAGCTTGCTCGGATCGGCCACGCGTGCAAGGATTTCAAGCAGACGCGCGCCCGTATACAAACCGTCGTCGAAACCATACCAGCGGTCCTTGAAGAACACGTGGCCGCTCATTTCGCCCGCCAGCGGCGCACCGGTTTCACGCAGCTTCGCCTTCACGAGCGAGTGGCCCGTCTTCCACATCAGCGGCTCGCCGCCCTTTTCCTTCACCCACTTCGCCAGGTTGCGCGTGCACTTGACGTCGTAAATGATCTGCTTGCCCGGATTGCGCGACAGCACTTCCTCGGCGAACAGCATGAGCTGACGATCCGGATAGATGATCTCGCCGTCCTTCGTGACCACGCCCAGCCGGTCGCCGTCGCCGTCGAACGCGAAGCCCACTTCGGCGTCGGTTTCCTTGAGCGCGCGGATCACGTCCTGGAGGTTTTCCGGGTGCGCCGGATCCGGATGGTGATTCGGGAAGGTGCCGTCGACTTCGGTGAACAGTTCGACCAGTTCGCAGCCGAGCGCCTTGAACAGACGCGGCGCGAGACCGCCCGCCACGCCGTTGCCGGTATCGACGACGATCTTCAGCGGACGCGCCAGCTTGATGTCGCCGACGATGCGGTCGATATATTCATCGCGAATATCGTAGTCGGCATAGGTGCCCGCGCCGCTTTCGAAACGCTGGTCGACGATGCGCTGATAGAGCGCCTGGATCTGGTCGCCGTAAATGGCCTTGCCGCGCAGGACCATCTTGAAGCCGTTGTAGTCGGGCGGATTGTGGCTACCCGTCACGACGATGCACGAGTCGATGCTGCGTTCGCCCGTGGCGAGCTTGAGCGGCACGCTCGCCGCGAAATAGCCGACCGGCGTGGGCACCATGCCCACGTTGACGACGTCGACGCCCGCCGAGCGCAGGCCGTCGGCGAGCGCGGCGGACAGGTCGGGGCCCGAGAGGCGGCCGTCGCGCGCGATCACCACCGCGTCGCCGCCCTGCGCACGCACCTCGCTGCCGAAGGCCTGGCCGATGGCGCGTGCCGTGTCGGTATCGAGCGTCTTGCCGATCACGCCGCGAATGTCATAGGCCTTGAAAATCGATTGAGAAATCATGATGAGGCTCACCGTGCGATGGAAAGTCGGGGGGATTATTCGTAACACGTTTCGGCGGGCTGCCGCGACCCCGCGTTACGAAAAGTCGGAACCGTTACAAACTATAATTGCCGTTTTTCGGCGTCCGCCGAAGGTTATGCACCCATTTTAATGCCTCGCCGTTTCCTCCTGACGACAAAATCCGCGCCGGGTCTGGCGCCTCGCGCCAGCAAGCGCCATGCCCATGCGTGCCCGATGCGTCCGCGTCGTCAGGACGGTCCGGCATGCTGAGCCTCAAGCGCCCCGCCAACCCCGACGTCACGCGCGCGTTCACGAACATCGTGTGGCTCGGCCTCGAACGCGTCACGCAGATCGCCGTCGCCATCGCCATCAGCGGCGTGCTGGCGCGCTATTTCGGTCCCGACGTGTTTGGCAAATGGCAGTACGCCAACACGCTGCTGCTCGTGCTCTCGCCCATCACCTGGGTGTGCGGCGCCGAAATTCTCGTGCCGACAATCGTCAACAAACCGCGCGAGGCCGTCGGCACGGTGCTCGGCAGCGCGTTCGCGCTGCGCATCGGCGTGTCGGCGGCGGCGCTCGTCGTCACGTGGATCGGCATCGGGCTCGGCGCGACCGATCCGATGGTCGGCGCGATGCTCGCCGGGCTCGCCGTCACCATGCTGTTTCGCGAGCCGTTCGTCGGCGTGATCAACGCGTGGCTGCAAAGCATGACGTACAGCAAGCCACAGCTTATCGCGAGTATGAGCACGGCGATCGTCAAGGCGCTGCTCGTGTTTCTGCTCGCGCGCGCGGCGTTCGCGCCCGCCACCTTCGGCTGGCTGTGGGCGCTCGAATCGGCGGCGATCGGCGCGGCGCTGGTGCTCTATTTCCGCAAGCGTCACGGCGGCAAGCTCGGCTGGCACGTCGACCGCGCGCTCTTCAAGCATTTCGCGACGGCCGGCACGGTGTTCTGGCTCGGCCTGATCTGCATGTATCTCTTTCTGAAGCTCGACCGGCTGATGCTCGAACGCACCATTTCGTTCGCCGATCTCGGCCGCTATTCGGCCGCGCAGCAGCTCAACGAAAACTGGATCACGCTCGCGCTGATGCTCTCGCAGACCATCGCGCCCGCCTTCGTCTATCGCGTGCAGCAGGCCGCGCAGTTGCGCCGCAACCTCGTGCGTCTGTTCGCGATGACGGGCGTCATCATGATCGCGGGCGCGCTGGTGCTCGACGCGCTCGCGGGCTTCATCATCCATCGCGTGTTCGGCCCGGACTACGCGGGCGCCGTGAATATTTTCCGCTGGGCCGTGTGGCTCTCGGTGCCCGCGGGCATCGAGGCGATCGGCAATCTCGTGGTGCTCAAATATCAGGCGAAGTTCGTCCTGCTCGCCAAGTGGCTGCTCGCGCTCGCGGTGGCGTTCGCCGTGAATCTCGTGGCGATTCCGCGCCTCGGCGCGTACGGCGCGCTCGTCGGGCTGGCGTGCGGCTACCTCGCGGCGGCCTGCGTGAACTTCTATTACATCCGCTTCAAACTGACCTGAACCTCGCTGCCCGCCTCATGACGCCATCCCCCGCCGCCGCGCGCGCTCGAACCGGCGCTCTCGCCGATGTCGCCCTGCTCATGCCCGCCTACAACGGTCAGGCCGACGTCGAGCGCACGCTCGCCTCGTTCGCGGAAGACGCGCCGATCTACGCGCTCGTCATCGACGACGGCAGCACGCCGCCCATCGTCGCGCCGAGCGTGCCCGGCATGGAAATCGAAGTATTGCGCATGCCAAAAAACGGCGGCATCGAACGCGCCTTGCAGGCCGGTATCGAGGCGCTGGCCGCGCGCGATTTCCGCTACGCGGCGCGCATCGACGCGGGCGATCTGGCCGTGCCGCACCGCCTCGCGAAGCAGCGCGCGCGCATGGAAGCCGAGCCTGAACTCGCCGCGCTCGGCACGTGGACGCAGGTCGTCAATCGCGCGGGCGAGCCGCTCTTCATGCTGCGCCCACCCGCCGACGCGCGCGCGCTGCGCCGCACGCGCATGCTGCGCTCGCCGCTCGTGCATCCTTCGGTGATGCTGCGCGTCGACGCGGTGCTCGCCGTCGGCAACTATCGCGTGCAGTATCCGGCTGCCGAAGACCTCGATCTGTTCCTGCGTCTGATGGAGCGTTACGACTGCGCGAATCTGCCCGAACTCGGGCTCTATTACGAGCTCAACGAAGGCGGCATCAGCGCGACCAAACGGCGTCGGCAGATCGTCTCGACCCTGCGTTTGCAGGCGCGTTATCTGAACGTGCTGAACTGGCGCGACTGGGCCGGGCTCGCCAAGAACACGCTGCATCTCGTCACGCCTTACAAGCTGCTTCACCGGCTGAAAACGCGGCTCGGCGGATAACGCACAGTCCGGGTTCCCGCGGTCCCTGAAAGCGCCGGTCCGGCCCCACATGCGGTCCCACATCCGCTCCGCGTGCAACCGTGCGCCGACGCACAAACTGCCATCCGTCTCCCGGCGCAGAATAGGCCGTTCGCATTCGGACGCAGCCGGATGACGCTTCGCGCGTCGATGCAGAGGCGCAGTCATAGCGCCGCGCAGGTCCGCGCGCGTCACGAGTCCGTCACGGCGCGCTGCGGCGCGGCCAAAGTGGCGCATCGAATGCACGCACCGGACCACACCATGACCGCCAAACCCAGTCTGAAACGCAGTGCCCTGTTCAACCTGATCGGCAGCCTCCTGCCAATGATCATTGCGTTAGTGACCACCCCGATCTATCTGCACTACATCGGGACGGCGCGATACGGCGTGCTGGCCATCGTCTGGATGATTCAGGGCTATTTCGGCTTTCTCGACATGGGGCTGTCGACCGCGACGGCCAATCGCATCGCCAAGCTCGCGGACGCCACGCATCAGGAGCGCGAATCCGTGCTGTGGACGGCGCTGATCCTCAATGTCGGGCTCGGCGTGGCGAGCGGCGCGGTGCTGTTCGTGGCGATGCATCTGCTGCTGCCGTACTTCAATCTCGGCACGGCGCTGCGCGCCGAGTTGCAGCCCGCACTACCCTTCGTGGCGTGTCTGATGCCGCTCGCGAACCTGAACGGCGTGCTCAGCGGCTCGCTGTCCGCGCGCGAGCGCTTCGGCATCCTCACGCTGGTGCAGATTCCCGTCACGCTGATGTATCAGCTCACGCCGCTGATCGTCGCGTACGTGATGGGCCCGCGCCTGAACTACATCGTGTACGGCTCGCTGTGCTCGGGCATCGGCACGCTCTGCATCTACGCGATCGTGGTGTGGCGCGTCTTTCCGCTGCGCTTTTGCGCGGGTCCGCGCCGCGCGCTGATTCCCAAACTGTTTTCGTTCGGCGCGTGGATGAGCGTGCAGAACCTGACCTCCGCGCTCCACGAAACCGCCGATCGCATCATGATCGGCCACATCCTCGGGCCGCAGGCCGTCGCGTACTACCAGGTGCCGTTCAACCTCGCCGTGCGCGTGCGATTCCTGCCCAACGTGATCGCGCGCACGCTGTTTCCGCGTCTGTCGTCGCTCGAAATCAAGAACGCCACGGCGCTTTCCGCGACCACGCTGCGCGGCTTCCTGGCCGCACTCACGCCGATGATCGTGTTCGGCATGTTCCTCATGCATCCGTTTCTTTCGCTGTGGGTCGGACAGGATTTCGCCGCGCGCTCGGATTCCGTCGGCGAAACGATTCTCGTGGGCGCCTGGTTCAACTGCCTCGCGCTGATCGCGGGCTGCCATCTGCAGGCGACGGGCCGCCCCGGCATCGTCGCGCGCCTCCTGATCTACGAACTCGTGCCGTTCTTCGCGTTTCTCTGGTGGGCGATGCAGACCTTCGGCGTGCTCGGCGCGGCGCTCGCGTGGAGCGCGCGCTGCGTGATCGACGGCTTCCTGCTATATCACGCGGCGCGCCTCGAAATCCGCCCGCTGCGCATGCTCGCCGCGCCGACGCTGATCATCGGCATCGCCTATGTCGGCACGCTGGTCCTCGCGCCGCTGAGCCTGCCGTCGATCACGATGTGGATCGCGACGACCGGCGTCGCGCTCGCGTGGAGCGCTCGCGCGCAACCGGCGCTGTTCGCGCGCGTGCTCGGCGTGTTCGCGTCGATGCGAAGCCGCTGGGCGTGATGACGCCTCGGAAGTGAGATTGCGCGGCGCGAACGGCGAGTCGGCCGACCAGGAAAACGTCCTGCAACAGAACGCAAAGCAGAACGCGAAGCACAACGCAAAACGGCGGCAGGCCGGGCACATTAAAGCCCGGCGCCTGCCGCCGCACAAACCGCTATTCCGCCACTACTCGTTCGGCAAACTTCCGGCGTCGATCGCCCGAAGCTGATTAGCGATTTTCCGCTTCGCGCGCAGCGTGAGGTCGATCTCGCGCCAGATCTGCCGCGCGAGGCCCGGACGCTTCGGACGCGTCACCATCGTCGTGCGCTCGCTCTGGATGCTTGAAGCGCTCAAATCGGTCGGATGCTTAACGATGCTGGAAAAATAAAAATCGCCGACCTGAACGTGATTGCGGACGTGCGAAAAATCGTCGATCACGAAGATGTCGCGCTCCATCAGGCTCAGGACTTCCTTCGCGAACGACGCCGAAATCACATAGCCGACAGTGCGATAAAGATGGCCGAGATCGCCGTCGTGAACCCGGAACACCGGCGGAATCTCGCAGCAGATCGTCCCGCCCACGCGCTCGAAACTGCGCAGCAGGCCGTCCATGCCGCCCAGATGCAGATAGCCGTCGAACTGGCCCATCTTTTCCATGATCTGGCGAATGCTCACGCACGCGTCGGCGTCGAGAATCACGTCGTCTTCGAGAATCAGCGCGTGCGATTCGCCCGTGCGCAAGAGCGCTTCGTAGGCTTTTTTATGGCTCAGCGCGCAGCCCAGTTCCGAAGGCGTGATGAGCCGGTTGCGAAAGCTCAGGTAATGCTGGATCGCCGAAAAATAATCCTTAGCATTCAGTTCCGGACCATACACCGCGTCGATCACGCTCACCGTGAAGCGCTCGTTTTCGAGCATCGACGCGAGTTTCCGGTTGCTCTCAGACTGACTTCCTTTTAATGAAATGACAAAAACCTGCATGGGCGGCTCCTGGCTGCAAAACCATTCCGGACAGAAATTCGCGGACACGGAATTTTTGCAGTTTGCAGGAAGAACTCCAATCAAAAGGGCGTCGTGGATGCGGGGTTAACCTCATAACGCGCCGCACAAGACGCCCCCCAATCCGGCGGGCGCCACTGTCAGCCTGCCTGCTGGCTCAGCTTTTTCCCGCCAGACGTTCGTATGCAAAGATGCGCTGCGCAATCGCGCTCACCCGGAGATTCTGGCCTGCCAGACGACAGACAGGCGTGCGTAAGCAGCGCCTGGATGCGCCTGGCAAGACGAGACCTCGTCCGAGGCTGATGCGCATCGGGGTGATCTGCCAAGGACGCCGGACTGCCACTTAATACGCTGATCAGACCATCAGGAATCCATATCCGGTATCAGCAGGGTGCGCCCGGCACAGCCCTGCTGGCGGCAAAGGGAGTCAGGACCGGGTAGCGTGTGCCTGCTCGGCTCGATCTGGCGCGCGGTAGTGCGCCGGGTCGGAGAGCCAGTCGATTACATCGGCTGAGCGCCAGAGGGTACAGCGCGCCCCGAAGCGCACCGCAGAGGGAAATCGCCCTGCACGCTCCAATTCGAGGATGGTCTGCCGCGACAGGCGAACGTGCGGGCGAAGATCAACGAAACGTAGCAGGTATCCGGGAACGAGTGGCGCGACCGGCCACGGGATGGTCATTTGGCGGGCCATGAACTGCCTCCGAAGAGCTGGCGACCTCTTGTGAGCGGACGGGGACGCGGCGAGCGCGGCAAGAGGCGGGACAATCCGCACAACGCTCACGCGTGCCCGAATTGCGGAGGCAACAGACAGCGTGCGACCAGATTGGGATCGACCAGCCCCAGCCGAAGCCGCAAACGCGCGCGCACGCGAGCATGAATCAGCGGCACCAGGCCAAGCAGGATCCAGACGAGTCGCTCCAGAAGACGCCGCGCTGAAAGGATGAAGCGGCTCAGCATCGACGCCCACGCATTCATGCGCCCTGCTCTGTGCAGCTCTGCGACTCGGATGCGCTCGCCGTGCATTTGCGCGCAGTATCCATAGAAAATCACGAGCCAGACGATCATGTCAGCGAAGGCGTCAAATGCGATCACGCGCTGGCGCAGCAGCCCACCAAGCATGACCATGAGCACGAACCCAACGAACACCGCAATGGCGACGGCCGTCGCCCACCGCCTCGGGCGCGTTAGGCACTGCAGCGCCTGCCGAAAGCCATCGCAGCACAGGTAGACGACCTGTGCCGGCAAGGTGCCCGCGTCGCTCGCGCAACAGCGAAGTCGCAGGGCAGCAGGTGTAAAAGCGCCGATATCCATGGTCATACGAAGTTAAGCTTATCCCCGTCGAAGATCAAGACGGATCCTCGCTGAACGCACAGTTGATATCCGGGCGCTGAGGCCAGCACGAAGTGGATTTCGGGGCCAGATAAAAACCAATGGCCCACTCCGGTTCGAGGACAGGGAACGCAGAGGCTCTGGCGGCGTTTTCAACGGGACCGGCGACCACATCAAGACAGCAAAGCGGGATTGCGACCCTCGCACCGCTCCGTCCAGACAGTTCAGCCTGCGGGTATAGCGAGTCGATCCCGCAATGCCAGACTGTATTCCAGTAGCGCAATCGTACGGTCCATTTCCTCCACGATCTCGTAGTCAAAGAACGTCAAGACATAGAACGCCGGGATCACGAAGATGATCGTGTGAAGCCAGCTGTTGTTCACGGACCAGACCTTGATGGCAATAATTGCGAAAGCCGCCAGGGCCGGAAAGAGGCCGATTTTCTCAAGCGGGCCAGCGATCAGCGCATGCCGGGTTTCAAACGCCCGCCGGCGATGCCGATAGTGGATCAGCACATATTCCGTGGCGTTGCGCTCGCATTCCAGCAGCTGCTGCACGGCTGGCAAATCGAGTGCGATGGCCTCGCTCATGGACGCGAGCACCGTGGCAAACGGCTCTTTGCGACGCCGGTTCAGAAATGGGACCGCACCGCCAATGACAAGCAGGTTCGCTGCCATGACGAGAACGCCTGCAATGCCAGCGACCGCGAGCGCCACCCTGCCAAGCGTTTCACTGCGAAACAGCAGGCTCAAGCCAGCGAGGACTGCAAGCGTGACGGCACTGAACACGGCATGGTCGCGCACCGTTCGCGCCATCTTTTCCAGACGAACCTGAAGTGCAGTTTTCTCCGGCTCCTTGCGCTTGCGGGTAGTGATCTGTCCGACGATCTTTTCGACCTGGGCGATTTTTTCCTGCCCAATCGACAGATTTACAGGCTGATCCATGCAGAGGTCCAGTTTGTAATCTTCATACAGACCCTATCGGCTCTGCTGGCGGGCACTTTATATCGATCGATGAGATACACCTTTTCAGATCCGGCAATACTTCTCCCCCTGACACCGAGAATCATTTTTTCCGGGGCCTATGCGACGTCCAGACAAAGCGTGACCGTCCGGTCGTCCCACTGCACCTGGATCTCGTGCTCACGAACACGTGTGAACCACACGGGAAATACTCTTTGATAGCCGATGTCGAGAAGCGCCGTTGTGCGGTCAGGACCGAGTCCCCTGAGGTTTGGAGCACATGCCCGAAGGAGCAGGCCCGCACCAGCGTCATCACCCTGCTCCAGCTTCGAGATTCCAAGCCCTTGCAAGGCAAGCGCATTAGAAGGACATTGCCGCAATGTCCGCTCAAAAAGCGGTGTCGACTGATCGAGCCTGCCGTAATAGCGATGAATCTCGGCTAGCTGGCACAACGCTTCTGGCATGTTCGGTTCGAGAAGCAGCGCCTTCTCCAGTGCGAATTGAGCCTCATCGAATCGGGCTACCTGAAACAGCGCAACACCGAGATTCAGACACGACGGAGCGAAGGTTGGCGGCTCTCCTGCGGCCCTCAGGAAGTAGTCAATCGCCTCATCGAGACGTCGCTGCAGCAGGCAGACATACCCGATGTTATGCAGTAATCGGGAATCGGTGTCGTCTATGTCTTCTGCCGCACGCAGAAAACCCAGTGCATCATCAAGGCGCCCGTCTTCACCCGCAACGGTTCCGAGAATACAAAGCGCCGCAAACGAGCGGCCATTCAGCTTTATTGCCTTGTTCGCGTACTGAATGGCTTGATCAGCATGACCAAGCAGCTCACTGAGCGCGGCACACCGGACGAGCAACCATTCTGAATCATCGAGCAGCAGAGAAAGCGGCCTGTATATTTCCAGTGCCTTTTCAATTTCCCCCTGCTTTTCAAACGCACTGGCGAGCCGCACCTGGCTCTGGAATCGGGCAATGATCTCGCTGCCATGCGCGAATATTCCCTGAACAAAATCCTCGACCGAATCCAGCGAGCGTTTGACCATGTGCGCCGCCGGCGAATTACCTTCCAAGGGCGCCACGTGTCGGTGCAAAAGATCCAGAAGTCGCGCTCGCCGGAGAAACCTTCGCCCCGCCCTCGCCGTTGACAGCAGCCCGAGCATTTCAGTAATGCAGCTTTCCTCATCCAGAAACATCTGCCGCCCGCGTCCCCAGGCCGCGATCGCGGCCTTGACCAGTTCAGGCAAGGCATCTTCCGGAAGGACAGAAAACTCCGCACGCAGAAGCTGTCGTTTTACAGTCCTCAGGCCATGGTTCCCGAGCAGGTGTTCAAAATCGCGCTCAACAGCCGCGTACGCATCACCGCAAGCGGATGCGTGAGCCTGGTGATCCCGATATTCCCTGAGGCGCCTGAAGAAACTACGGAACGCTGGCGTGCACGACGAGGTGATCACTGTGCGTCGTGGCACAGGGGAAGTAGCAGGGAGATCAGACGAGAGGATTGTCTTGAGCAGACGGGCCGTCATCTGTTCGTCCTTGCTCTGAACCCGAATTTCCTCTGCCCCCAGTGAGACTACGAAGTCGTCCCAGGTCTCGACGCCGATACCAGAAAATCCCGGATCGTCGATGTGTTGCAGGAGGACCAGGAGTGCACACATGTCCTGATAGACAAACCCTGTCGAGGCACTCGCCCCGCCGGTGCGCTGCCGATCAAAATAACTTTCCATCGAGAATCAGGTCGTTGGGTTGAGTTCTGGAACAGCGCTCAACGCCGCTCACAGCCTGGCACGGCTATCCGGCGACGAACCCGAAGGCACTACGCGAGCAGCCACAGGCACGTGACGCGCAGCGATCGCGCAGAAGCAGACCGCACCGTGCGGACAAAGCCGCGGGAATCACTGGTAAGCCCGCTTCTTTCTCGGGCCGTCGTATGCCTTACGACCCGGAGCAGGTCCGGAGAGAGCGCACGGAATGCGCCGGACGATTTTACTGGCTCGGCCATGACCGCATTGCCAGAATTTATACGCACCTACCATTCGCCTGCGACATCGCAGTCGCCCCCCCGAAAGAACGCGATGCTATGCCCGAGCTCACTGGCGTGGTTCGGCCTCAGCATCGCCTTCGTCATCCGAAGTGCCGATGATTGCTGCGACCAGAGCCAGCACGCCCCTCTGTTCGCGGGCTTTCAATTCACGGAACCCGGCGAGCAGTCGCTCTTCATCGGGCTCCAGCGCAAGCGTGGCGGGATCTGACGCACGCCCGGTCAGAAGATACAGGACGTCAACGCCCGCTTCCGCGATGCCTGCAAGATAGCTGGCATCCGGATATCTCAGCCCTTTCTCATAATTTGACTGCGCCTGTTTCAGTACACCACCTGCGCTTCCAAAATCCGACTGGTTCATCCCGAGGCGGCGTCGCTCAAGCTTTAGTCTGATGCAAAATGAACTCATACGTGGATTTATTGTTGACAAGAGTGTTTTCGTTTACTATCTTTGACTCTACACAGCTGCTCGATGACGACTTGCCGTCAGAGCCACGGTCTATATTTCGCGCATCGTCACCGCCAAGCCCAGCAGAGTTCTTGCTGCCACTGGCGTAGTCGGCGCATCGGCTGTCCTCCACGATCTCAGTTGAGGACGGCGCGCACCTATTTAGTTGATCGTTGATGGTACATCGACGGTCGCGGTGTATGCCCGCTGAAGATTGAGCAAATCAGCTTCTGGCTTACAAAAAGGAGAGAACCATGACTTTCAACTACGAAATCCGCGGTGCCCTGCCGGTACGTTCTGGTTTCAAGCATGCTCACGCGCAGCGGCTAGCGGAGAGCCTCGCCAAACCAGCCGAGGTCTATTTCGCGACCGACACCGTAACTCCTTCACTCGTTATCCGCGTGAGAGGCGGCCTCTCACCGGACGAACAGCAATCAGTCGAAGATACGCTTGCCCGGTTTTCACACGAATGGGCGGCTGCGGGAGCGGTCTTTATCCGACAACGCTACGGCGAGCCGTCATTTGTGGCGCTAGGGCCCGCTCCCAGTGCCCACTTGCTCGACGAACTCGCTGACCTTCGCCTGCAACTGGATAGTTTGCTGCAACGGCAGTTCTTCATTCTCAGGCAATTCGGCGTGGCTGGCACCGAGCCCCTGATGGAATTGCTTGCCGACAACTAACATCGCGTCAACACGCAAGGATCGCTGACATGGACAAGGGAATGTACGTCCTATCGGGCTCGATGCCCGTGCACGATGACCTGGAGACGGAGCAGATCAAACGGGTCAGGCAACACCTCGGTGGATTCGCTACGGTATATCTGGCGCATGATCACACCGCGAATTCCGTATCGCTTCATATTTCTGGCCTGATGCTTCGGGACGACGCCCGAAGCATCGAGAAGCGGATCGAAAAATTCGCGGAAGAGAACGGCACAGCCGGCGCCATCTTGCTGAGCGAGTGGAATGGCTTCTCTGACTGGTTTATGGTCGGGTTGAACTGGCACGTGCAATGTCTCATCAAGCTGGAGGCGGTACAGGAGCATTTCACCAGGCTTATAGAACGCGATCTGGATTTCCTCGTGCGACTTGAACGGTCGGAGTGCGATTCTGCCAACCTGACGCCGTCCATGCTACGCGTCTGTGTGGACAATTAAGCTCACGGAGGCTGCAGGGGCCGAGCTCATGCCTGCCAGACACGCCAGCACTTCAACGCTCCGGGGCCGTCGTATGACCATGTTCTGGATCGAGGTCCGCGCCGCCCCCGGGTACCTGGCTCGCAACGCGCTGCGACTGCGGCCTCGAATCGCCAGTCTGCCCGACGCTGCCCGGCTCACGATCCAGCCAATCGCGCTCCCGTTTCTCACGCATCCACCTCTCGCGCTCGTCCCGCTCATTCACCAGTACCTGTCGTCGTGCCTCTAACCTGGGATCACCAAATCTGACATCAACATGATATAGCGCAGCAAGCATCGCGGTACGCTCGAGAAAATGCTCGTTGCCGCCGACGTCGATATGCCGACCGAACTTCTGGCGCGCCAGCAATAAACCGGCAAGCATCACATCCAGCTGCGCATCGTGCGAACCGAAAGCGATACGGTATCCCTCATCCGTGAACTGCCGCTCCCCCCGACGCTCATAATCCACGTTACCAGTTGTCGTGTCCACCCTCCAGATCCAGTTCTGCATAACCTGCGCTTTAGCTGGCGGAAGAGGATCGATATCTTGCGCCCCCACTGAAGCAAACCAGTTGCGCGGCTGCGGCTGCACAGTACGACCGCGCGGGTGACGTCTCGCCCATGCACACAATTGGAGGATTGCCGCCTCATCTCCGCGCGCGGCCAGCATTTCGACCCATTCGCGCCAGGACTGCGGTTTGCCCAGCGCCGCGCGCTCCCCAATCTGACGCTCGAACAGCAACTCAAGCTCACGTGCGCGCGTAAATGCCGCCACGGACGACGCTGCCTTGCGCTCGGCCCCCGGCAATGCGCTCGCGCGGATGCGCTCACGCACCTCTCGGTGTCGCTTCAGCATCGCCTGATGCTCGGCCTTGTGGTGTCTGCGCAAGTTTGTTTGCGCAGTCTCCAGCGCACTACGCGCCTGCGCGCTTTCGATGTTATATCGCACGCGTAGTTGAGCCCGCATCTGTGCATGCTCTTCCCCCAAGTCAGAAGGCAACTCGCCGACTTCTCGCTCAATATAGCGGCGTCTGGCATCCAAGACACGGATGATCCGCGAGGGTTCGACCCATGCGCCGAGCGCCGTCTCGAGACGGCCATGTGCCAGACGTGGATGCACACTACTCGCCTTGACAGGTGTCAGTCCCACATCGTCCTTTACGCAAACAGCCAGCCCTCGCCCCTTGAGTCGCAACTCCAGACCATGACGCGCGAGTGCCTCGTGCACGTCCTGCCACATTGCGCCAGGCGCGTCGAGTGCGGCCAGCGCATCGCGCAACGGCGCCCCACGCGCATACGTAAGCACGCTCTCCATGCCACCAAACACCTCCAGGTCGCGAGCCCGGGCCGGCATCCTGTGCTGCTGTGGCCCGCGCACGAGACTGCGCTCGACAACCGGCTGCCCCTCACGCTCGACGACAACATAGGGGCCACGATCGCGCTGCCAGCCCTGAGCCAGCTCCAGTCCACGCATGCAACGATCCAGTTTGAGATGGCTCAGTCCTGGATGCACTGCGCGCCCGGTAACCAGACTCACACGATTGACAACAACATGGAGGTGGACATTGTCCGTATCGCGATGAATGGCGATAACGTACTGATGCTGCTCTGGCGGCATGCCCAGCGCGTCGAGTGCGGCGCGCCCCGCCTCGAGCGCCTGCCGGGTTTCAGGCTGCTCCCCTTCCCGCCAGGAGATAACGATGTGCAATGCCGGACCACGCACGAGCGCACTTCGGTGCGCCACTGCGAGCATCTCAGCGTGAGCGGTATCAAGTGACAGGCAGTTCGTGAGCGATTCGACTTCGGGCTCGCGCTCGGCTTCCGCGCGTGTGACGTAATCGATCAGCACGCGAAAGGCGTTGCGCCTGTCATGCTTTTTTCGCCAGACCCGGGCCAGCATCGTCAAGCCTGCGAATGATGTCGATGACGGCGCACTGTGCCGCTGTGACCTCCGCGAGCAGTATGGCCCGCTCACTCGCAGGGAGTCGCCCAAAGTCCTGTTCGAGCAACTCGCCGATCCTTCGCTGCTCGTAACCAAGCGTGACCAGCGCATCCAGTACGCGGCTCGTGCTGACATTGCGCGTTTTTCTGCCGAGTGCGCAAGCCCGCACATAGGCCGCGAGCGTGAGGCCACAGTCCCCCGCCTTCTGGACGACAGCCGCGTGCTGCTCGCAGGTCAGGCTAAAGCCAACCGCGACAGTGCGCTGCCTGCGTTCTGCCCGCTCACTCATGGTGCTGCCTCCTGTAACGGATTCGCGCTCGCATGACGTGTCCTCGCGCAGGATCAGTGTGGCCGCTGCGAGCCAACGCTCAAAGCACACATTGGTAAGCGCAAATTTCGGCTCTGGGCAACGGCGAACAACGCCGTTGCAAGATGTGCGAAATCGTAACGGAAGCCGCCTGCACCCGTTACAGGCAGACCGCGGTTACCCGTGTACGGTGAAGGTATGCCCGCATGGGTACAACGCGCGGAGGACAGTACGATGAGCGCCAAGGGCCAGCATCCATCGCCCGACCAGTGGGCGAAACTCGACGCAGCGCTTGAGCGTCTGCATGAGCGGCCTGTGCCGGGCGCGATACCTTCACTGACGCACGAAGTCGCGCGACGGGCTGACGCCCTGCGTGCGGCGATGGCATCCGGTTGGCGTATTGGCGACCTCGCCGAATTTTTCCGGGAGTGTGCGGGTATCACGGTCTCGCCAGGCACCATCCGCACGGCACTGCGCAAGGCGCTCGACGACGCGACGTCGGGTTCACGGCGAAGCCGGGCAAAGCGCCCGCGCAAGAAGGTGTCAACCAGTAAGGGGGCAGCACCGAGCGCGCCCACATCCGGGCAAACAACGGCTCCCCCACCAATATCCGTCCCCCGCCCCAAAACCTCCACCTTTCAGCCGGTGCAGGCAGGCGTTCCGGCGGCAGCCTCGCCAGCATCCGGGATATCCGGCGCGCGCGATACCGTGTCGACGCCTCGCCACGATGACATTCCCATGCTGGGAACAGCACGGACGCAGGGAGCAACCAAGCGAGGACTGAGATGAAGCGCTTTGTGATGGTATGTGGAGATAAGGGTGGCACGGGCAAGAGCCTCATGGCCCGTGCGCTGGCCGATCGCCTGCGACGTGAGCAATGCGAGGCGCTGATGATCGACTGCGACGGAGAGATCGGGAGCCTCTTCCAGTTTCACGCGAAGCTTGACGCGCGAGGCGAGCCTCACGTGGACCAGGCATCGGGCGGCGTGATCCCGATACGCTTTACGGGCACCGAGCGCGAGCGCGACCAGTTGCTTGCGTGCGTTGACCACAACAACGCTCTGGTTCTCGCCGACATGCCAGCGGCATCGCTCACCCAGCTCAGGCAATTTGACCTCGACACGGGCTTTTTTTCGGAGCTCGCCTCGCGCGACTATCGGGCAACACTCGTCAATGTCCTCTCGCCCTTCAGTGCGAGCACCCGCACGGTACGCGAGATGATCGAACTCGCTGGCGAAGGCGCCGACTATGTCGTGGCCATCAATCAATGGTTCGGCGATCAGGAAGATTTTTTCATGTGGTACGGCAATGCGCACAACACGCCAAGTTCGGGGCTGACGATGCTGCATGAGGTTGGGGGAATCGAAATCGCGCTGCCCAGACTGCAGGCCGGGGTGCTCGTCGCCATTGACGACCTCATGCTCAGTTTCTCCGACGCACGTACGGATGCACGTCTGACGACACCGCAGCGCTCAAGACTGCACCGCTGGATGCAGGCGCTCGATGACGAGCTCGATGAGGCAGCGCAGCTGCTAGGTCTCGCGCTGCCTGCTCGGGCACAGGATGCTCACGATGAGCCTTGAGGCGTTCGATAGGCTACTCGCGCGGCTCGACGCTGGCGAGCGCGAACGCATCCACGCGATGGCCATCGCCTATGGACTGAATTTCGACGATCCGTCCTGGGTGCCGTTCGCGATCACCCAGATGACACTGGACACACTGAAGGCCCAGGTCGGACAGGCCGCGGACGAACTGGAGAAAACGGCAGACCGCGTCCTGAACCGCATCGGCAGTGAGGCACTGGCTGTCAGCGCACAGGTACAGACGATGACGGAGGCTCATTCCATCGCCTTCAAGAGTCACAGCAAGATCATGCAGGCGTATGAGCGCGAAGCCACTGCAAAGTACCAGACGCTGCTGGCTGAACTCTCTGGCAAGGAAATCAGGCGGCTGATCGAGCGCAGCGCAAGCGCCATAGCGCGGGACGTTGGGGAAGTCCTGACAGGCGAGCACGGCGCACTGGCCCATACCACGGCGCTCGACGAAGCGCGAGAGCGTTTCGAGAGGTCGATTGCTGCTGCTGTGATCAAGGTCGATCACGCCGCAGCGAAAGCCGCAGTCGCGACGCTACGCGGCGTGCGCTACACGGCATGGGTTGCAATGGCAAGCATCGTGCTCAGTGCACTGACGGTACTTGGCCTGACGGTTTTCTGGGGCGCCAATGTGCCTGTTCAGAACCCGCAGCAAGCCGATCCGGGCGCTCCGGCGCAGTGCTCACAGAGGCCACCGCCAAGCGATCTATCGAATGCCAGACCACGCATACCACGAAGATGAACGTCCCGCCGCGGCATTCGTATCTGCCCGCCAGAAACTACCGAAGCTACCGTGACTACCGTGACTACCGTGACTACTGCGGCTACTGCGGCTACTGCGGCTACTGCGGCTACTGCGGCTACTGCGACGATGGTAGCCCGGCCGGCGAATACGGCACGCCGCCCCGTGCTACAGCCAGCGAAGCATGACAGGCAGCATGACAGGAACAATGAACGCCGTGAACACACCATTGAGCCCCATGCCGAGACCAGCGAACGCGCCCATCTCCTCGCTGACCTGAAACGCCCGCGCGGTGCCGATGCCGTGCGACGCCACGCCGATCGCGAAACCGCGCACTTCGGTCTCGCGCACGCGCAGCAAGTTGAGGATCCAGCGCGCCGTCACCGCGCCGAACACGCCCGTCGAAATCACCAGCACGGCGGTGAGCGAGGGAATGCCGCCGACCTTGTCGGCGACCGCCATCGCAATGGGCGTGGTCGCCGACTTGGGCGCGATCGAGGCGAGCGTCTGATGCGTCGCGCCGAAGAGTTTCGCGATGCCGACCGCCGACACGATCGCGGTGAGCGAACCGGCCACGAGCCCGCCGATGAGCGGCAGCGCCGTGCGCCGCAGCTTGCTCCATTGACGATAGAGCGGCAGCGCGAGCGCGACCGTCGCCGGTCCGAGCAGGAAGTGCACGAACTGCGCGCCTTCGAAATAGGTGCGATACGGCGTGTCAGTGATCTTGAGCGCGACGACCACGATCGCCACCGCGATCAGCACCGGATTGGCGAGCGGGTTGTGCTTCGCGCGCGCGTAGACGTTCAGCGCGATCAGATACGCGACCAGTGTGAGCGTGAGTCCGAGCAGCGGCGAAGCGGCGAGATAGATCCAGATGGCGTCGAGTTTCGCGAACGGCAGAGTCGTATTCACGCTGCGCCCTCCTCGCCGATTTCGTGGCGTCGCTGGCGACGCAGCAGCGCGCGCGTGACGAGCGCGGTGACGGCGATGCCGAGCGTCGTGCTCACGACGAAGCTCGCAATCACGGCGAACGCCTCGCCGCGCACGGCCTGCGCCGACACCATGATGCCGACGCCCGCCGGAATGAAGAGCAGCGACAGGTGGCGCAACAATTCGAGCGCGGTCGGCTCGATGGCTTCGGCGGCGGCGGGCCGCATCATCGCGAAGGCGAACAGCAGGAGCATGCCGATCACGGGACCGGGCACGGGCAGCGAGAACACGTAGGAAACGCTCTCGCCGAGACACTGGAAGATCAGCAGAGCGGCTAGGGAACGGAGCATGGCGGAAGAAGCGGCGCGCTTGTTGGAATGGGTCTGAGTGAGTCTGGACCCGGCAAGGTCCGGCGCGCGGTGCGTGGCCGATACAAAGGCGATACAAGGCCGATGCAATGCGATGCCAGCCGACGCCCGCGCGCTGGCCTGGAGTGTAGCCCACGTGTAAGCCGCCTGCACCCTCGCGCCCATCGGTCGCGCCCTGGCTCCACCACAATCGCCGCGACATTCGCTCCTGCGCGCCCGAAGCGCCCGGCGGCCCACGCCGCCTCGGCTAAAATGTGGCCCCTTGCCGGGCTCGCGCCCGGCCCATCGACGCTCTCGACGATCCGGCCTTCGTGAATTCCACCGCTGCTCCCGCCGCCCAACCCTCGCCCGCCCGCCGCCTGCCGCTGCACGTGGTGCTCGTCTGCAATACGGCCTGGGCCATCTACACCTATCGACGAGGCCTGCTGCGCGCGCTCAACGAAGCCGGCGCGCAGGTCACGGTGATCGCGCCGCGCGACCGCACCTTCGAACCGCTGGAGCAGATGGGTTGCCGCTGCATCGACCTGCACGTGGCGTCGAAAGGCACCAATCCGCTCGACGATCTGCGCACACTGCTCGCGCTGCGCCGGCACTATCGCGCGCTCAAGCCCGACGTCGTGTTCCATTACACGATCAAGCCGAACATCTACGGCTCGGTGGCGGCCTGGCTCGCGCGCGTGCCGTCGGTGGCGGTGACGACGGGGCTCGGCTACGTCTTCATCCAGAAAAGCCGTGCGGCGCAGGTCGCCAAACGCCTCTATCGCTTCGCGTTCCGCTTCCCGCGCGAAGTCTGGTTCCTCAATCGCGATGACGAAACCGCCTTCCGCGAGCAGAATCTGCTGGCTTATCCCGAACGCGCGCGGCTGCTGCACGGCGAGGGCGTCGATCTCGACGACTTCGCGTTCACGCCGCTGCCCGAACGCAGCGAGTTTTCGTTCGTGCTGATTGGCCGCCTGCTCTGGGACAAGGGCGTCGGCGAATACGTCGAAGCCGCGCGCTCGCTGCGCGCGCGTTATCCGCAGGCGCGCTTCTGCCTGCTCGGCCCGGTCGGCGTCGACAACCCGAGCGCGATCACGCGCGACGAAGTGGCCGCGTGGGAACGCGAAGGCGTGATCGCTTATCTGGGCGAAACGGCGGACGTTCGCCCCTATATTGCCGACGCCGATTGTGTGGTGCTGCCCTCGTACCGCGAAGGCGTGCCGCGCACGCTGATGGAAGCGAGCGCGATGGGTCGACCGATCGTGGCCACCGACGCGCCCGGCTGCCGCGAAGTGGTCGCGGACGGCGAAAACGGCCTGCTCTGCGCCGCCCGCGACGCCGCTTCGCTCGCGCAGACGATGGCGCGCATGCTCGATATGTCCCCATCGGACAGAACAAAAATGGCCGAGCGCGGCCGGAAAAAAATTGCGAAAGAATTCGACGAACGCGTTGTGGTACAACGCTACCGGGAAACGATCCGGGAGTTGACCGGATCGACGTTTTGAACGCAGTCTGACGATACGGAACCAGAGCATGGCAGCGACGAACTCAAAAGGCACGATCCTCGTCACGGGCGGCGCGGGCTTTATCGGCTCGCACACTTGCGTCGAACTGCTCAACGGCGGCTACGACGTCGTCGCCGTCGACAATCTCGTCAACAGCCGTCAGGAATCGCTCAAGCGCGTCACGCAGATCACCGGCAAGCCGGTCGCCTTCTACGAGGCCGACGTGCGCGATGCGCAGGCGCTCGAGCGCATTTTCAAGGCGCATCCGATCACGGGCGTGATCCATTTCGCGGCGCTCAAGGCGGTCGGCGAATCGGTCGCGAAGCCGATCGAGTACTACCGCAACAACCTCGACGGCCTGCTCGTGGTGCTCGACGTGATGCGCCAGCACGGCGTGAAGGAGTTCGTGTTCAGCTCGTCGGCGACCGTCTACGGCGTGCCGGAGCGCTCGCCGATCGACGAAACGTTCCCGCTGTCGGCGACGAACCCGTACGGCCAGTCCAAGCTGATCGCCGAACAGATTCTGCGCGACGTCGCGATCTCCGATCCGTCGTGGCGCATCGCCGTGCTGCGTTATTTCAACCCGGTAGGCGCACACGAAAGCGGCCTGATCGGCGAAGATCCGGCCGGTATTCCGAACAATCTGATGCCGTATGTCGCGCAGGTGGCGGTGGGCAAGCTGGAGCGCCTGCGCGTGTTCGGCGGCGATTATCCAACGCCGGACGGCACGGGCGTGCGCGATTACATCCACGTGGTCGATCTGGCACAGGGGCATCTGAAGGCGCTCGACGCGCTGGCCGCGCGCGGCGAAGGCTTTGTCGTGAATCTCGGGACCGGCCAGGGGTATAGCGTGCTCGACGTGGTGAAGGCGTTCGAAAAGGCGTCGGGCCGACCGGTGCCGTATGAGATCGTCGCGCGCCGGCCGGGCGACATCGCCGAGTGCTATGCGAACCCGGCCACGGCGGAAAAGCTGATTGGCTGGAAAGCACAATTCGGCATCGAACGCATGTGCGTGGATCACTGGCGCTGGCAGGAAAATAATCCGCGCGGGTTTGAGTAAAGAAAAAATAAGGGGCGGCCTGCCAGGCCCCGCCGGAGCGCACTTAGGGTCGAAGTGACAAAAAATCCGCCCGCTGATTTTTTATTGCACTTTATTACGTCGACGTTACAGCGCCCGTAATGAAGTTAGAATATCCACTCAATTAAACCAATCTTTACTTGAGTGGGGCGCAAAGGGGTGGAAACAGCAACATCGACGGGTGCCGTCGTCTGGCTCACCGGCATGTCCGGGGCGGGCAAATCGACAATCGCGGGTGCGCTGGTCGAACGGCTCAAAGCGCTCGGCATTCGCTCTACCGTGCTCGACGGCGACGTGTTGCGCACCGGCCTCAACTCCGATCTGGGCTTCAGCGAAGCCGACCGCACCGAAAACCTCCGCCGCGTGGCTCACGTGGCGGATTTGTTTTGTCGGGAAGGTTTTGTCGCCATCACCGCGACGATCTCGCCGGAACCGGAACACCGCGACAATGCGCGACGCATCGTGGGCGACGCCCGGTTCGTGGAAGTGTTCATCGATACGCCGTTCGAGATCTGCGAAGAACGCGACCCGAAGGGGCTGTACAAGCGCGCACGGCGCGGTGAGATTCCGCAGTTCACGGGCATCGGCTCGCCGTATCATGCGCCGGCTCACCCCGATCTCACCTTGCGAACGCACAGCGCCTCGGTCGAACGTTGCGTCGACGACATCGTCGAGCATCTCGCGCGCAGGCATCACGTTGGCGCTGGCGTCATCGGCTAAAGGCTCGCGCGGCACGTTGCGTCCACGCTTCATGCGCTTGCTTCAGACGCCCAACAAAAAAGGCGAAACACACAGGTGTTTCGCCTTTTTCTTTTAGCTCGCCGCCCGCACAGAACTCGTGCCGACTGACTGAAGCTGAGGCGCAACCGCAGGCTGATACTCCGGCACCCACCGCCGCAAATCGCGCCGCACCTCGTCGTCGGAGGGCACGCGATGCTGCATGAGCCACGGCAACAGTTCATCGAGCAGGTTATTCGGTACCTCACGCGCCCGCGCGATACGCAGCTTCGGATGCGGCGTGCGCGTTGTGGCTTCGTCGTCGGCGAGTAGCTCTTCGTAGAGCTTCTCGCCCGGCCGCAGTCCCGTGAACACCACGCGAATCTGCTCCTCCGAGTAGCCATACAGACGAATCAGATCGCGCGCGAGATCGACGATCTTGACCGGTTTGCCCATGTCAAGAATGAAGATCTCACCGCCGTGCCCCATGCTCGACGCCTGCAGCACGAGCTGCGACGCTTCCGGAATCGTCATGAAAAAGCGCGTGATCTCGGGGTGCGTAACCGTCACCGGCCCGCCCTTCGCGATCTGCTGCTGGAACTTGGGAATCACGCTGCCCGCGCTGCCGAGCACGTTGCCGAAACGCACGGTTTCGAACTGCGTGCGCTCGCTAATCTGCTGCAAGGCCTGACACGACATTTCCGCGAGCCGCTTGCTCGCGCCCATCACGTTAGTGGGATTGACAGCCTTGTCGGTCGAAATGAGCACGAAGTGCCGAACCTGATGCTTGATCGCCGCACGCGCCACGCGATAGGTGCCGAGCACGTTATTGCGGATCGCCTGCCACGAATTCAGCTCCTCCATCAGCGGCACGTGCTTGTACGCCGCCGCATGGAAGACGATGTGCGGCGTGTAACGCGCCATCACCTGATCGAGCAGCAAGGAATCCTTGGCATCGCCGACGATCGGCACCACCGAGAGTTCGGGGAAGCGCTCGTGGATCTCCTCGGTCAGCTTGTACATCGCGAATTCGGAGAGATCGAGTGCGACGAGTTGCGCCGGCGCGAAGCGCAGAATCTGGCGGCAGAGTTCGGAGCCGATCGAGCCGCCCGCGCCCGTCACCATCACCACGCGGCCGCTCAGGAGCGCTTCGACGTGCGGCGTGTCGATCTTGACCGCGTCGCGGCCGAGCAGATCTTCGAGGTCGATGTTGCGGACCTGCGAGAGGAAGCCGCGCCCCGGCGTGAGTTCGGTCAGCGAAGGCAGCATCAGCGCCTTCACGCCCGTGCGCACGCATTGTGTGGCCGCACGCCGCTGCACTTCCGCCGACGCCGAGGGAATCGCGATGATCGCGAACTCGCAGCGCAGTTCTTCGGCCCAGCGCGAAATATCGCTGATCGGACCGAGCACCTTGTAGCCGTAGATTTCGCGGCCCTGCTTGGCCGGATCGTCGTCGAGCAGACCGACGAGACGCCATTCGGCCGAACGCGACAGTTCGCGCGCGAGGCTCGCGCCCGCGCCGCCCGCGCCCACCACGATCACGGGCTTGCCCTGCGCGACAAGGCCGCCGTACAGGTAGAACTCCTTGGTTGCGCGATAAAGCGCGCGAGCGCCCCCCATCACGAAGAACAGCAGCAGTGGCGAGACGATCAACACCGAGCGCGGGATGATCGGCATCGGCTGCAACATAACAGAGGCGATCATGACGATCAGCCCGGATGAGATGATGGCCTTCGAAATGCGCAGCAGGTCGGGCAAGCTCGCGAACACCCACATCCCGCGGTAAAGCCCGAAGATACGGAACATAATCGCGTAAATCGGCAGTACCCAGCCGAGCGCGTGTATTCCACTCGACCAGAACGCGTCGGGCACGGGGCCGTTGAAGCGAACGACGTATGCGCATAGCCAAGCTGCGGCGACCGCGCATAAATCGAAAGCGAACGCACTGAAGGAAAGCCAGCGAGCCTTGAATCTGTTCATTAGCGTAGAAACCTAGTTTTGCCCAGTCCGGCGACAATAACCGCGCCAGTGCATGTCGATCCATGCCCCAGCCAACGTCAAGACTATCATCCACGCAACGACGGCCAACCATTGGAGAACCGGGGGTAATTCCCTAGCTCCTAGAGCAAACATTATGCCCGCTAGCATAACCCCATACCAGATCCAGGCGGTCTGCGCGTGTCCGAGACCGGCCTGGACCATGCGCTGATAGTAATGCTCGCGATGGGCTTGCCAGATTTTCTCTCCGCGCAGCAGCCGCTTGAGCAAAGTCACCGACGCGTCGGCAATAAAGGGCATGAACAGCATGGCGGGTAGCCAGATCGGCCAAACCTCGCTCCGCCAGCCGAGATAACCCAATGCTCCGGCAAGGTAGCCCAGTGGGATGGAACCTGCGTCGCCGAGAAAAATCCGCGCGGGATGGAAGTTAAATACCAGGAAGCCCGCCGCGGCTCCGGCCACGATGGCGCTCGACAACGCGAGCGGCAAATCCGGCCTCACCGACGTTGCTGCAGCGATCGCATACCCGCCAAAGCCAAATAGGGCCATTCCGCCCGCCAGCCCGTCCGATCCATCCATGAAATTATAGAGATTAACGAGCCAGACCAGTAAAACTGCAAGGATCGTCAATATCCACCACGGAACCGATGCGGGATAGGTGACAACCAGCCAGGCAACCGCTACTACGTGTGCGCCGAAACGAACTCGAGCGGGCAGACCGCGACGATCGTCGATCTGCGATAACGCGGCAAGCAAGGCGCAGGCAACGGCAGGCAACCAGAGTGCGGGAGCGAGCCAGAGCATGAGGATCACGCCAACCGGCACGATGCCCCAGCCGCCCACACGCGGCGTCGGGCGGACATGTAGCGAACGCTCGTTCGGGACGTCTGTGGCCAGGCGCCACGCAAGGCCGGTCTTGATCAACATGTAGAGCACCAATGCACAGGCAGCGAAAGCCAATAGTGCGCTGGCGCATACGCCCGCGACCGGATCGGTCAGGAATGTCGATACGCTCATAAGGTCAATGCGTTGCGCGGAACCAGCTCGCGGTTTCGCGGAGGCCTTGTTCTGCTGTATAGGGTGCGCTCCAGCCGAGCACCGAACGAATCCGCCCGCTATCGACGCGCAGCTCCCCCACGAGACGCTCCACCTGCGCGGAACGCCCGGTCAGGCGTCCCGCCAGTCTGAGCATCTCCGGAGGAACGCGCACGAGACGCGCGGGCACGTGCAGATGTCGCGCAAGTATTCGGGCAAGTTCGCTCACCGAGAGATCTTGCCCGTCGGTCACATGAAACGTCTGGCCAGCCGCGCGCGGATCGGTCGCGCAATGAATCAGCGCATCCGCCAGCGTCTCTACATAGACGAGGCTGCGCTGAGCCTCGATTGCTCCCAAAGGCAACGGCACGCCTCGGGCAATGGCGTTCATGAGGCTGAAAAAGTTCGCGCGAACGCCCGGCCCATACACGAGCGGCGGACGCACGATGACGATTTCCATTCCCGATGCCGCGCCATAGGCGCACAGTTCGCGCTCGGCCTCGAGTTTCGAAATCCCGTAGGGATCACTGGGGCCGGCGGGAGTACGCTCCGTCAAGGGTTGCCCGTCGCTATGCTCCGCGATGGCCTTGATACTGCTGACGAATACAAATCGACGCGAGCCCGCCGCCCTTGCCGCGCGCGCGACGCGCAGCGTACCAGCGACATTGGTCTCGCGGTAGGCGGCCATTGGGTCTGCGGCCGTCTCTTTGAGTGTATGAACGCGCGCCGCGAGGTGTATGACAGCGTCGCAGCGCAGGTCAGCGGGCCATTCCTGCTCGACGTCAACGAAATCCTTCCCCGTGGACAACCAGGTTCGCCCCCCTTCCCCTGCGGAGCCAGGCTGGCGAACGATACCCGTTACGCGGTCACCACAGGCGAGCAATGCCCGAGACACCGCGCGGCCCACGAACCCGTTCGCGCCTGTTAGCAATACGTCCTGCGTCATCGATTCTTCTCGTGTGCGATGCCAAGCATCTAACTTGTTCTCCTTGACCTGGCATGGATATCGGCGTGCAGCGTTCGCGAAAACCCCGGCAATTGCCCCGCCGACGCGACCAATGCAAGATGCATGGATGCTCCACGCGCACCTGTGCCGGAGAAAACAACCCGCTAAAAAGATCAAGAACTCATTCCTGATATTGGGCGCCGGCCGAGATAATAATAAAATGCGGGCCTTGTTAGCCAGAATTCTTCGAGCCCCGCGTAACAAACATTGTCAAACACATAGCGGGACGCTGCGCCCGCCCAATGCTCACGTCTATCGTCCGCGACGACAGCCTGCCCCGAGATTCCGGCCAGGTAGGTAGCCTAACAGGTGCAGGTTGTGGCAACATTTTGTTACAAGTCACCCTGGACGCGCGTCCCGCACCCGAGATCGATGAGGCAAACTTGACGGTCTTGCCACGGGTGGCCCCAGACGGCATCCCGCCCGGGTACACCGGCACGTCCCGCGAAATAAGAACCGCACTCCACCTGAGCAGAGCAATCCAGATATGAAAGTGTTGTTTGCCACCTATCCGATGGCTTTCCACACGCCCGGCGGCGGCGAGATCCAGCTACTCGCGTACAAAAAGCATCTTCCGTCGCACGGCGTCGATGTAACGCTGTTCAACCCCTGGGAGCCGCGCTTCAAGGAACACGATGTCGTTCACTTCTTTTCATGCGTGGGCGGATCGGTTCACTTCTGCAACTTCGTCAAGCAACTGGGGCTTCCGCTCGTCGTCTCCTCGAGCCTCTGGGTTACAGAAGAAACCCGGCACCTGTATCCCATCGGAGAAATTGCGCATCAGTTCTCGCTGGCCGACCGCGTAATTGCCAACTCCGATATCGAATGCGAAACCCTGGCGAGCGTGCTCGGCCTGCCGCGCGAGAAGTTTGTCACGGTCTATAACGGTGTCGAGGAAGCGTTCTACAGTCCCGTCAGCGCTTCGCTGTTTCGAGATCACTTCGACATTCGCTACCCGTTCGTGCTGAACGTGGGCAATCTCGAACCGCGCAAGAACCAACTCGCGTTGATCCGCGCAATGAAAGCCATGCCGGAGCGCAAGCTCGTGCTAATCGGACATCAACGCGACCCGAATTATGCGCGCGCGTGCTTCGAGGAAGGCGGCGAGCAGTTGCAATACCTGGGTTCACTGCCGCACGAATCGCCGCTGCTTCGCTCCGCATACGCTGCGGCCGACGCTTTCTGCTTGCCCAGCACGCTGGAAACGCCCGGCTTGGCCGCCCTGGAAGCTCATGCGGCCGGATGCCCCGCCGCAGTGACCTCGGTGGGCTCGACGCGTGAATATTTTGGCGACGCGGTTGCCTATCTCGATCCGTCGAACGTAGACAGCATCACGGCGGCCGTACGGCGCGCAACGCAAAGCACGCCCAATAGCAGCACTGCGACGCGCAGTGCCCAGACACATCAATTCCAGTGGCAGAGTGTCCTCAGCCAGCTTGTCACGACTTATCGATCCCTCGCGTAAGAATATGAAATTTCAACTACGCCCCTTAAAGAACGTTCAAAAGGCGTCATCGGCTGCGTTCCAGTGGCACGCGCTCAACAATGACCCACAAATGTGGATCAAAGGCTGGAAGCGGATGGTCGGACGCAAGGTCCGCCTGTCGTTCCAGTTGCAAACCGACAAGCTACCGACGTCGCCTTGCGTGATTTACTACGACGTGGGGCGCGGGATGACCGAAGGCACCACGATCTATCTCGCGGTGGGATCAGACGGCACGGTCAATCAGGAACTGCTGTTGCCGTTCGACACAGTGGCCCTGCGCCTGGACCCGCTTGCCCAGCCGGGCCAGTTCTCGATCAATAATTTTTCTATCCAGCTACTGGCGCGCGAAGTCCCGTTCGTCATGCACCGGCCACGCCATATGGTGGCCGCTCAATCACGTCGAAGCGCGGCAGCCGTACCGTCTGCCGCCGACGTGCGTCGTGATTACGCAAAATGGATCAAGTCGCACGAGCCGGATCGCTCACACTACCCGGAGCTGCGCAAGCGCATCGCAAGCTGGGACCGTAACCCGCTCATCAGTATTCTGATGCCAACGTACAACACGCCCGAGCGCTGGCTGCGCAGGGCGATCGATTCGGTGCTGAACCAGCTATACGAGAATTGGGAAATCTGCATCGCCGACGACAATTCGTCCGATCCTTCGGTGCGCAAGACGATTGACGACTATGTGAGCAAAGATCCGCGCATCAAGGTCGCCTACCGCACCAACAACGGACGCATCAGTGTTGCGAGCAATAGCGCGCTCGAATTGGCAACGGGCGAATTCGTAGGGCTGCTCGACCACGACGACGAATTACACCCGCTCGCGCTGTATTGCTGCGCCGAGGCCATCCGCAACCATCCCGATGCGCGCCTCATCTACACTGACGAAGACAAGATTTCGATCGACGGAGTGCGCTCGGAGCCGTATTTCAAGCCCGACTTTAACTACGATCTGTTCCTCGGCCAAAACATGATCACGCACTTCGGTGTCTATCACACCGAAACCATGCGTGACGTCGGCGGCTTCCGCCAGGAATTCGACGGCTCCCAGGATTACGATCTGGCTCTGCGGTTTCTCGACCGGTGCGGCGAGGCTGCAATCCACCACGTTCCGCGCGTGCTATACCACTGGCGCATGCATCCGCAAAGCACGGCTGCAACGCCGGAGGCAAAGCCCTACGCGCAGATTGCCGCAATGCGCGCTTTGGACGACCACCTGAAGCGCAGAGGCGTCAACGCGCGCGTGGAAGAAGCGCCGAACGCGCATGGCTACAACAAGGTGAGCTACGCGCTGCCTGATCAACAGCCCTCCGTCGAGATTATCATCCCGACTCGCGACGCCGCCGATCTCGTCGCGCAATGCGTGGACTCGATTCGCAAGAAGACCACCTATAGCAACTATCGCATCACGATCATCGACAACGGGTCGGTGAAGTCCGAGACCTTCGCGCTCTTCGACCGCCTGAAGGAAGAGGGCGCCGCGCAGGTCATTCGCGACGACTCCCCTTTCAATTACTCGGCAATTAACAACCGCGTCGGCCTCGCTAGCACAGCTGATTACGTGTGTCTGATGAACAACGACATCGAGGTGATTACACCCGAGTGGTTGAGCGAAATGGTCTCGGTCGCGGTACAGCCCGGCGTCGGCTGCGTGGGCGCCAAGCTGCTTTATCCGAACAACACCATTCAGCACGCCGGCGTGATCATCGGCGTGGGCGGCGTCGCGGGCCACTCGCACAAATACAGCTCGCGGCCGGAACCAGGTTACTTCTCACGCGTGCTGCTGCGTAGTTCGATGTCAGCCGTCACGGCAGCCTGCCTGCTTGTCCGGCAGTCCATCTACAAGGAAGTCGACGGACTGGACGAGCAGCTTCAGGTCGCGTTCAACGACGTCGACTTTTGCCTGCGCGTGCGCAAGGCGGGCTACCGCAACGTTTGGACGCCCTACGCCGAGCTGTATCACCACGAGTCGGCAACACGCGGAGAAGAAGACGATCCGGTCAAGATCGCCCGTTTCAATCGAGAGATAGAGTATGTGCAGAAGCGCTGGGGCGAACAACTCAAACTCGACCCGTGCTATTCGCCGAACCTCACCCTGGAACACGAAGACTTTTCGTACGCGTGGCCTCCGCGCGTCGCAGATTTGCTGATTTAACACGATGACCTTAATCACTTCGTGGCTGGAACAGACGCGTCACCCGTCGGAAGACGAGTATTTCGCGCTCCCCAACGCCATTTATTTCCTGCTGAATTTCCGCAACGATCTTGAAGGCTTCAAAAGCCATGTCCTTGATGATCGGGTGGCGCTGTATCTCTGGTGGGAATCGGTTGCGAGCGTCGATTACCCGGATTTCGACTGGGAACTCCGCGACATCGATCTCGATTGGCTGGGACAGCTCGACAACGAGACACTCATTGCCGGCCATCCGCGCGCGATTGCCTATTGGCTGAAAGGCGTCGGCCCGAGTGTCTTCGACGGTCGTGGATTGACGCGTTCCATGCTGGCGTCCGCCGGCATCGGCGCAGGTAACGCCCTTGAACTGCCGGCGTTCTTTCTTTCGCTGCTCGCGAGCCGGATTGACCTGCATCGCGCATTCGATCTGAACACCATAGTCGGAAGACTGAGCTGCGTGAGCTGGTGGGAAGAGCGCGGCCAGATCGAATATCCGCGCATCGCATGGTCGCCGGCGAACATACTGAGCCCGCTTCTGAAGCCGGATTCAAGCGACTTTGTTGAGGGCGTGCCCTTGCCGCGTCTGCTGCGCCTGATCCACGACGAACGCGCCGACCTGAGCGCGGCTTTTAACATCGAAACCTTCACGGGGCGCATCGGATATCTCGACTGGTGGGGCAAGCACCGCAAGGAGCAATATTCGAGCGTTCGCTGGATGCTGCACACGCTGCCCCGGAGCCTGTTCGAAGTCGACCCGGCAGGCGGCGCAGAGGGCACGGCACTACCGCATTTTCTGCGCCTTATCTGGAACGACCGTCTCGATCTTCAGCGCGCATTCGATCTCAAGACGTTCACCAGCTGGATCGCCTACCTCTCATGGTGGGACGCGATCGGCCAGAAGAATTACCCGCTCATTCACTGGACTTCGGCCAATATTCTGGAAACGCTGCTTTCGGCGGCTGGGACGAGCAAGACAAATGCATCCGGAGTGCCCGACTTTCTGAAGTCAATCTGGCTCGGGCGCAAGGACCTGCAAGCCGCATTCGACATCAAGACGGCAGCAGGCGTCGATTCATTGGTCGAGTGGTGGGAACACGACGGCCGTAAGGAATATCGTCCGCTGCGCTCGATTTCGGTCACCAAAACGGCCGACAACGGGTACACCTCATCCGCGCAACGCATCTGGAAAAGCCGGCCTTTCGGCGTCAACATCGTGGGCTTTCCCCAGGGCGTGCTCGGACTCGGCGAAGACGCGCGGATGGCCGCTCATGCGCTGGGTCAGCGTGACATCGCGCGCGTGGTGTTGAACGCACCGATGGCCGGTCCGGCGAGGATCGAACACTCCGTCGACGATCTGCTGAGTGAAGACCTGTCGTACAGCGCCAGCCTGTTCTGCCTGCCGCCGCCCGAGATGCTGCGCCTTGCGCTCGAAGGCGGCCGTTCTCTGATCGAAACGGACACCTACCGCATCGGCGCATGGCCGTGGGAACTCCCGCAGTGGCCAGCGGCGTTTGGCCGGTTGCATCAGTTCGTAGACGAAATCTGGGCGCAGAGCCGCTACGTGCAGTCGGCACTCGCCCGGCAGAACGAAACCCCCGTTTACCAGATGCCCTTCGCCGTCGGCATTCCCGAGCCGGAGCGACCTGAACGCAAGCGCTTCGGCCTGCCCGAAAAGGACTTCCTGTTCTACCTGATGTTCGACGGCAACTCCTGGCTCACGCGCAAGAATCCGATGGCCGGCATTCATGCGTTCCAGCAGGCGTTCGACGCGAGCGTGGGCGGTGTCGGCCTCGTCATCAAGGCCATGAACGTCCATGATGCCGACCCAGTGTGGCGCTCGGTGATTAACATGGCCGCGCGCGATTCCCGCATCCGCATTGTTTCAGAGCGGTTGAACAGGCAGGACACGATCGACTTCATGGCAAGTTGCGACACTTATATCTCGCTGCATCGCAGCGAGGGATTCGGACGTGTGATCGCCGAAGCGATGCTGCTCGGTCAGCCGGTCGTCGTGACCAATTTTTCGGGCAACACCGATTTCTGCGACGCTGGCACCGCATTTCTGGTCGATGGAGAACTGGTGCCCTTGCGTCCCGGTGACTATCTTTTTCATGAGGCGCAATACTGGTGCGATCCGGATGTGGCAACCGCCGCGCAGCAGATACGCGCCGTGGTGGAGGACACCGTGCGCCGTGAGCAGATTGCAAAGGCAGGTCAGCAGCGCATTCAGCGAGACTATTCGATCGAGGCTGTCTCGCGTGCATTTGCGAGCCGGCTCAATGAGATCCACGGAAAACCGCAATCATGAGACTGCTGATCTGCGCCCCCGACATTTTTTCCGGCGATGCGGTTGGCAATCACTGCCGGGGCATCGCGCGCGCCGCGCGACGCCTGGGCATGACGGCGAATCTGTACGCCCAGCGCTACGACACGGGCGGCGCGCGGGTTCATGCGCTTGCGGAACTGTTCACCACCGTGCGGCCCGACGATATCGTGCTGCTGAGCTACTCGATTTTTGATCCCGATCTCGAACGAATCGCTCAACTGAACTGCCGGAAGATCTGCTACTTCCACGGGGTGACCACGCCCGACCTGCTCCGCGCGTTCGAGCCGCGCACCGCTCAACTCTGCGAGGATGCTCTGGGCCAGTTGCCGATGCTCGCGGGATTCGACGTGCTGATCGCCAACTCGCTCTTTTCCGCGCAGGCGCTCGCTCAGGTTGCCGATCCGGCGAGCATCGAGATCATCCCGCCAGTCGTTCCCGACATGTATCCGTTCCGCCGGGGCGGCGCGCCGCTCGCGAGCACGCACCCGGTACCCGAGCTGCTGGTCGTCGGCCGCGTGGTGCCTCACAAGCGGATCGAAGACGCCATCGAGATCGTTCACGCGCTGCGGGAGTCGGGCACGGCCGTCAGGCTTTCGATCGTCGGAAGCACCCCGAATTTCGACTACTCGAAGTTTCTGATCAACCACGCACGCAAGCTCGGCGTACTCGACGCGGTCGATTTCCGCGGAGTGCTCGATGATGCCGATCTGCTCGACCGCTTCGAGCGATGCGCGATGCTGCTGGTGACGAGCCGGCACGAAGGCTTCTGCGTGCCGGTGCTCGAGGCCATGCAGTTGGGCAAGCCCGTGCTCGTGCGCGGCGGAACGGCTGCCGAGGAACTTTGCCCGCGCGAAAACGTACTTGCTGCTGACGCGTCCATCAACACCTGGGCCGAAGCGGCTGCCCGGCTGCTCACACCGACGCAAGCGCAGCGCGACCAGTCGAGCGAACACTACCGGAACCATGCCGGCGCGATTCTCGCCCGCACGGCTGACGATGTCTGGCGAAGCATGGTGACCAGGCTCACGGCGGAGAACACGAAGTGACAGGACTGAAACTTCTGCTGACGACCTACAGCACCGCCTTCACGATCAGCGGCGGCGGAGAATCTGAACTTGTTCAGGTTGCCGAAATGCTGAAGGCGTCGGGCGTGCACGCGGATATTTACGGAATCGGTAGCCGCCCGCTCAGCTTTTACGACGGCGTCATCCATTTCTCGGTTCATGCTGACGGCGAAGCGATCCTGCGCGAAGCGACGCGCCGGTCCAAGCCGGTTTTCCTGTGGCCCAACGTCTGGTGGACCGAAGCGCCCAGCGACAACGAAATCGAGCGCATCGGCAGGATCACGCGCAACGCGCATCGGCTCGTCTTCAAATCGCAGGCGGAACTCGACAATTTCACCCGCTACATCGATGTGCCGGCTGAGAAGGTCCTGGTAGTTCCGACCTGCGTGTCGAACCGCTTCCTCGCGCCTGTGGATCTGGACCTGATGTCGACCATCTGCAGCGCGAACGATTTCGCGCTCTGCCTTGGTTTGATCGAGCCGATCAAAAACCAGCTCGAATTGATCCGCGCGCTCAACGAGCTTGGCATGGAAGGCGTGTTCGTCGGCGGAGCACGGGACGACGAGTACTACCGCCGTTGCGTCGAAGAAGCGCATCCCGGCATCACCTTCCTGCCGTTCGTGCAGCCATGCAGCGCCCTGCTACGCTCGATCATCGCAAACTGCTCAGTCATGGTGGAAGCAAGCATCGACCCTCCGGGCCGGTCGAGTCTCGAGGGTGCAATCATGCGCAAGCCGCTCGTCATCGCCGACGGCCCGTGGCAACGCGAACACTTCGACGATGGCGTGTGGTACGCCCCGACCGATTCGACGCATGGGCTCGCCAACGCGATTCGCCAGGCGATCACCTCGACCGAGCGCGAACAGCGGGTTCAGGAGACCTGGACGCGCATAACGGATCGCCATTCGGCCTCAACGATCGGGCCAGGATTTGCAGAGATGCTGGCACGTGAAAGTCTCTGATATGCCAAAAAAGCCCCGCGTACTTGTAGTACAACGCATCTCACTGTCACATGACCGACTCATGTCGCGGTCGATTGCTGCCCGTTTCGGCCCATTGCTGGGCTATATGGCCAATGAAGGCATGATTGAATGGGAGGAAATCGTCGAAGGCGAGATCACTGTCGGTCATCTGCGCCGGTTCGACGCGGTTCTCTTCAATAAGCACACGTCGCCTCGCGCGCTCGACGTGATGCGCATGGCCAATGACCTGGGGCTGCGTACGATCTATGATCTGGATGACTGGATAATTGACCTGCCGATGTACAGCGTCACGGATCTGAACGAAGACCTGCTGGCGAACATCACGTGGTTGCTGCGTAACGCGACGATCGCGACGGTGTCGAACGAAACCTTGCGCCACAAGCTTCAGCGCATCCGCCCGACGGTGTCGATCATTCCCAACGGCTTCGATCACCACGCGATCCCGTCGAGTCCCGAGCAATGGCACGAAGCGCAGCCGCCGAAGATCCTGTTTTCCAATACCGATGGCATCAAGCTCGTGCACTTTCGGAAGGCATTCTTCAACGTGCTGATGGATTTCATGGACCGTCACAAGGAGGTCTCGCTGGAGTTCTGGGGCGACGGCTTTCCAGAGATGTCGCGCATTCCGCGCCTCGTTTCGAAGGGCTTTCTCGAAAATTCGGCCTATAAGCGAGCCATCCGCGATGCCGGCTATTTGTACTCGATCGTGCCATTGGGCGGTCGCGAAGACCCCGAGGCCCTGTTCTTCAATAGCTGCAAATCCTGCATCAAGTACATCGACTACGGCAGCCTCGGCATTCCCGCGATTTACTCGCGCTCGCCCGTCTACGAAGAAGCCATCACGCACGGCGAGACGGGCTATCTCGTGAACAATACCGCCGACGAATGGGCGCAGGCGATGGAAACCATGTATCAAGACGCCGCGTTGCGTCAAAAGATGAAGCGCGAAGCCTTCGACGATGTGCATCGCCGCTACACGCTGGCTCAGCCCGCCGAAACGCTGATTTCGCTGCTAACCCACGATAACCCCAATCCGTAGACGCGTTTGCAATGGATCTCTTACTCATCAGACACGGTCAATCGACCGCAAACGAAAACGGACTGCTGATCTCGAACGATCAGGATCCGCTGACTGCGCTCGGTAGAACACAATCCGAACAACTCGCCGCTTCGCTTCAGCGCTTCGGCTATGCCCCTTCGCGCGTCTATTGCAGCCCGTGGCGCCGCGCCAATCAGACCGCGCATATCGTGTTCGGCGAAGACACGGCAATACATCTCGATTCACGGCTCGCGGAAACGCATCCGGGCAAGTTCGGCACGTGGAAAGAAGCGGATTTCAACGCGGCCTTTCCGGCCTTCCATCAGGACATCACCAACCGGTACGAGGGCGGCGAGTCTCACCTGGACATGACGGTCAGGGTACGCGAGTGGGTGGATCAAGAAGTGCTGCCGCTCGCAGGGCAACCTGGATTGATCGCCACGGTTGCGCATGGCGGGCCGATCAGCGTCATCCTTCAGCACATGCTGGGCATTCCCATCGAAGCGCGCTACCCGAGTTTTACCGTCCCCAACGCGTCGTTCTCTTACCTTAAATGGCGCCCGGATCTGAACCGGTACTGCGTCGAACGTGTAGGTCAGGTATGACCGCGGACGTTGGCATTTACGAGCCGCTTTATGCGCCAGGCCAGGAAATCGCGGACCCGGCCTTCATCGCATTGCAGCGTGGCGCGACCGCGCGCTCGGAGTGGCGTGAATTTGGCATTCTCGTCGATATGTATCGACAAGGCCTGCATCGGCAACATCGCCTAACAGGGCTGTTCTCGCCCAAATTCAACCTGAAGGCGAAGATTACCGGAGCGCAGTTTGTCGAGTTCGTAAAGGCAAATTCCGATGCGGACGCCTGTTTCATCAACCCGTTTCCGCAGATCGCATACTGGTCGTTCAACGTCTGGATGCAGGGCGAATATGCGCATCCCGGGCTGAAGTGCGCAGCGCAGTCGCTTTGCGACGCAAGCGGACTTGGGTGGCAGATTGAACGCACGCCGAGGCACGACCATCGTTTCCTCGCGTACAGCAACTTCTGGGTGGGCACGGAAGCTTTCTGGGAGCGCTACGTCGGCGGCGTGCTCGTTCCCATCGCGGAGCTTCTGGAGACGCAGCCCGCCAGCGCGGCAGCGCGTCTCGTGATGACGGATACAACGCACACTGACGCAGCGCCGTTCTTGCCGTTCATCATTGAGCGTTTGTTCAGCACGTTCATTTCGGCGCAGCCGGAATTGAACGTCGTCGCGCACCCACTGCCGTCCGAGCGCGCCGAGGATTACTGCAACAGTGATTTCGAACGCCTTCTGCTTTCGCGCATGCGCGAAAGCGTCGATGCTGCCGACTGTGGCCGAGCATATCCGGCAGAGCTAATCGAACGGATGGATCTGGCCTGCGCACTTTGGCAGCGACACTTCTTTGACTACTTCGAACAGCGGCCTCACCCGCACACAAACAAAACTGTTAGCCGAGACTGAGGGAACTGCGGGCAAGACCGGCGCAGCGACTGCTTAGTACGAATCGTCGACCGTCTTGCCCGAATGCGGATGTGTGTTGACCGCAAAGTGTTCACGCGCGTAGCGCACATACAGGCGGCAGAGCAAAGCCTGCGTCTCTACGAGGTCGGAGGGATAACGCCCTGCCGCCTCTGCCCTCTCGATAACCGGCTGCATTCCACTCACGAGTTCGCGCTCATAGTCCGTGAGGCAATAACTTTCAACGTCTGGGAGATCAAACGCCGCGACAGTCAACGAAGTATTGAGCGAGAGAAAGGTGCTGAACAGCCGCTCGACAATGAACGGCAAGAATGGTGCGGCATCTGTATGCCAGGTATCGCGCGTGGCGGCTATCACGCCGGGCGCTTGCGGATTGTTCTCAATATGAACCGCGATGCGGTTCAGCACGCCACCTACGTATGCTTCCCAGAAACGCTCACTCCCCACCCAGAAATTCGAGTAGCAGAGCATGTCTTTGCCATGCCGCGGCACGGCCGACAAATCCCAGCCCAGCCCGCATTCGTCGAGCAGCGCTTGCGCGGATTCCGTCAGCCCCGGGTGATTCGCCTCGCCCTGCATCCAGACGTTGTACGAATACATTGCGATCTGGGGAAATGGGTTGATTAGACACACGTCGGCATCTGCATGCGCAACGCAGAAATCGAGAAAGCGTTGCGCCGACACTCGGGTCTTCGCAGAAAATTTTGGTGAGAAAATACCGGTGTGCAGATTGCGGAAGGAGCCTTGCCGATAGAAGTCGACCAGTATCCTGAATTCACGCCAGTGCGCCCATGAATTGTCGGCCAGCACCAGCGGCGAAAAAAGCGGCTCGGTCAGCGTCTGTCCTGGTCGATAAAGTGGTTCAAAGATCTTGATCATTGCCGTCTTCGGCCTCTGTCTTCCGTATTACCACACCCGCTCACATCGTTCGAGCAAATACCCACCATTTTGCGAATGCGAAGTTCACGAACATACCCACGATCGAACCCGCGGCGACAGCCAGTAGCGGCGCGAAAGCGCCCGGCGGGAGCGTTTTCAAGGCGACGGCATAGGCACCGTAATTGCATATGCCACCCAACGACATCGCGGCCAGATAGCGAAGCCACTCTGTCATCCAAGCGTGCTGCTTGCTACCCCTGAATGTCGTGCGCCGATTGATCTGCCATGTCACGAACGCCGCGCACAGGAACGAGATCACCCGGCCTACATACGGGCCCGTACCACATTTCAGCGCGAGATAGAGAACACCGGCGTCGACCAGAAAGCCAATCGTACCCGCTATGGCGAATCGGAAAAACTGTGCGTACATCTATCGTGTCAACTTCGAGCGAATGCCCGGAACGGACAGATACGCAAAGCGCTTTGATTCGCGCCGGCCTCGTGTCACCGTATCCAGCACGAGCCCGCATACAAGCAGAATAGAGCCCAGCAACACCAGCGCGCTGCTCAGGATCGCTGTCGGTAAACGGGGAACGAGGCCGGTCTGGGCATACGTTTCCAAAAGAGGAATCGCGAGCACGATTGCCAGCATGAGACAAAGGACGAACCCCGTTGTAAAGAAGACAAACGGCCGCTCCGTCTTCACGAGCTTCATGATCATGATCGCGATACGGAACCCGTCACGATACGTGCTCAGCTTGCTTTCAGATCCCTCGGGACGCGAGAAGTACTGCGTCTGGATTTCTGCACTGGGCATGCGCATCCCGAGTGCATGAACCGTCAACTCAGTCTCCGTCTCAAAACCAGCGGACTCCGCCGGGAACGACTTGGCGAAACGACGGGAAAACACCCGATAACCCGAAAGCATGTCCTTGAACGTGCGGCCGAATATCGTTGCAACACATTGAGTCAGCATCACGTTGCCAAAGCGATGACCAGCGCGGTAGGCGGCTTCTTCGTCGCTAACACGCGAGCCGACAACCATGTCCAGATTGCCATCGACCAGTTGTTCGATCAGGGCCGGGGCAGCGCCCGCGTCGTACGTCGCATCGCCGTCGACCATCACGTAAACGTCCGCGTCGATATCGGCAAACATTCGCCTGACCACGTTTCCCTTGCCCTGCAGCAAGACTTTGACCACTTCGGCACCTGCTGCTTTAGCGCATTCTGCCGTGCCGTCCGTGGAGTTGTTGTCAAAGGCAATTATGCGAGCGTCAGGCAGCGCCAACCGGAAATCGGACACTACCTTGGCAATAGTCGTCGCCTCGTTGTAGCAAGGAACGAGCACGGCAATGGAGATCGGCAAATCGTTGACCATTTTATTAACAATACGAATTCGTAATTTTCACTGAGGTCGATCGGGGATCGATGACTCCAAACCGCGTTCCCATACCCGCGGCGACGCTTAGTTCGACAGTGCTCGCAAACCGACCGGTGACGATCGGCGCCCCCGTACTGCGGACGCGAACCACCCACACCAGCCCAGCGCAAAAAGCACCCAGCCCCAGATAATCCCAGGCGGCTGATACGCATACTCGATCTTCGATTTCCCTGCCGGGAGCGTTACCGCCTGGAAGATCGCGCTATCTTGCGTTACCGTGGCTTTCTGCCCGTTCACGCGTGCACTCCAGCCCGGCATGAACAATTCCAGCCGGATCAGGACACTCGGCTGTGCGCAGTCGGCATAGATCTGGTTGCGACTTGCCGCCCGCAGCGAGCAATTGCCCGCATCGACATAGGGGCGATAGCCGTCCAGTTCGTAGATCCGCATTGTACTATCCGCATAAGCTTCCCTGAACGCGACGGACTTTCCGTCGATGCTCGCCTCGGCCGGCAACGGCGCATCCGGCCAGGTGAGTACATAGCGCGTGCCAACAGCCAGAAAGTTTCGCAAATTCTTCAGCAATGCGACCTGCCCGGAGGGGCCAGTGGGGTCGTCGCGGTCCGCGCCCGTGAACGCGATCGGGTTGGCATTCTCATCGAGCCGGCTCACCAGGTAGTCCTTCCAGATGCGCGGCACCGGCAAGTCATTGTGATTGATGGATGCGATGCCAAAGTACGAGCCGTAGTTCGGCGCCACCGGCCCGAGCGTATAGAAGCGCTGCATGCCGATATGGCTCTGCAAAAAGGCAATGCCCGCCAGATCCGGTTGTCCCGACGTCGGATAGCGGAATGTCGGAATAGCAAAGTAAATAGCGGCCTCGACAGTCAACATCACGACAAAGCCAAGCGCCCGCTTCCTTGCACTGCAATTTGCGGCGATGAGCGCCGCAATCACAGCGACCACGACAATCGCTACAGCAACTCCGTACTCCTGATAGTGTCCATCCGGCGTCAACCCAGCACGACGCATTGTGGCAAATCCCGCAAGAATAAGCAGAATCGTGACTCCAAGCGCCATCCACTGTCGCCCGCTACGCACATCGGTCAGCAGATCGTTCAAACCCAGTGCGGCCAGTACGCATAGCGCAAACTCCCATGAAGGCGGGAAGTAACGGTAGAAAGCGATCAACTTGATGCCCGGGATGATGGACAGCAGCGGATGAATGTACGCGATACCGTACATCGCCCAAAACGTGCCAATGACCCAAGCCGCCAACATGATGCGCAGTGCACGCCCCTCTCGCCCCAGCAAGCTGTAAATCGCCAGAAAGACGAGCACGACGCCCGCATACCCGCCAATGTTTGACCAGAATACCGCTTGAGGTTGATTGTGCAGATTGCCGAAAATGCCGCCGAAAAGATACGGAATGAGCGTCGTGATCTGAAAGCCATCAGGCAACGCTCGTGCGAGCATGTCGGCACCTTCATGTCCACCTGTAAAGCCGAGGCGAAGGTAACCCAAAAACGCGATCAGGATCGGTGCCGAGATTGCAAGTCCCTGGATTCCGGCGACAGCGACGCTCGTCAGGAACCGCAGACGGCGCGATGCGGGAATCGACAGCGTGCGCACGCCAATCCAGCAAAGGATAAGCAAACCGTTGAGGTAGGCCACCTCGGGAAATCCGCTGTAAAGCGACAGACTCAGTCCAATGGCAACCCAGCCCGCGCCGCCCCGCTGACCAGCCGAAGCACGCTGCAATGCGGCTTCTACACCGAGCAAGGTCAGGGGCAGAAAAGGAATCGGATTGATAACCGCGTTCGCCAACCAGGCGAACGTACCGTTGAACTGAAACGCCAAGCCAGCACCGAGCGCCCCGATGTGACCGACCCTCATCCGGCGAAGCAATGCATACGTCGATACGCCTGCAATGATTTGCAGCGCAATGTGCATATACAACTGGCCATCCTTCAGGAATAGCAGCCAAGTCAGCGGGAAGAATGCCGCCGCCTGCATTTCGCCCGCGAGCGGCATGCCGACGCCCTCGTACGGATTCCACCATGGCAGGACACCATGGAGGAAATCTACGGCGGCTCGATGGCCAAGTGCGTGGCTCGTAAATGCGATGTTCGGATCGATCGTTGGAAAGGGCGCCGGAAATCCGCTGTATGGCCCGTGATGCATGCCCAGCGCCATATTCCCGTAATACAACAGCGGATCGGGGATAAAAGCGCCGAGCAACAACGGTGCCTTTACGAGCACCGGTGCGAGACAAAGAAGGACGATAATCTTTGCTGAAAGAGGTAGTAGATCTATTTTGTTACTTTCGGATTCGGACATAGGGATTGTCATTTATTCGACGTCGAAGCAGGTCGAATGTTGAAACTCACGCATAGTCCGATGCGACCATGCTCGCAGGCTTGCGGCGAAGCCAAATGGCTGCCCGTTGCACACCCTGTCGTTTGAAACGTATCTGGATGCCTCTTATTCATCACTCGATTCCGCAGGCGCGATACCACCAGCGTTGAATTTGATTCGCCGGTCTGCTGCAATCAATTTGCGAGTGATCGCCCCGCGGTATCACGTGTTGAACATGTGTCAGGCTCTATGCCAACCTTGGAACCAATGGCCTCCCCCACGAATATTTTCGTGAGAGCCAACTACGCGAATCACGAACTCGCTCCCGGCTTCTGGCGGCAACTCAATCCTGAAACCTGTGTTGGAACTCATGTATCCTGCTGCAGCTACGTCTGGGCGTGCGGCCCCGGTCCGACCAGTTGCGACAACGCGTCCGCCTGCGAGAATCTCCAGTTCAACAATGCTTTCCGGTCGAGCAAGATTGAGCGCCCAGCCCGAAACCACACCGTGCTCAACGCTATCCACCGTCCCATCGACAAAATCGCCTGTCTCCCGATATCGTGAACGCGCAGATGCCAGAAAATCATTGATCGCGGTCAGATCGGATTGCAATATGACCTCGCGGACTTCCGCGATATAGCCACCATCAAAACCACTTTCTGAAGAGGCATACCGGTAAGGATTTTCCAGTCGATTTATTACATCCTGGACTTTTCTGACTGCCTCAAGGGCTGCTAGGAAGCCCTCACCAAGCGACTTGATATCTTCCGCAAGCTGCGCTTTCGCGAAGTCGAAAAGTTTGTAGTCGAGTGCGTTGTCAGCCGCAAATTTATCCTTGGCCCACTGTGAGACGGGAACCCGCTTCTCACCGCCCGCTTTCGTCACATTGGTAGGAAAATAAAAGGGCAGATCGAACTTCGAGCGCGCACAGAGCAGCAACAAGAATTCACTGACGTCTGCGCAATCACCAACGGCAAGGAAACGGTGCTCGATATTCTCCTTCGCCAGACAGAACGCCTCGTCATCCGCGACAGCTCGACCGGATAGCATTTTGACGAAGATATTGCCACCGTCGTGCGAACCTGCAACCCAATCATCCAGCGTTATGCGCCCAGCGCGAACCAGGGCTTCAGCGTGCGATATGCTCGCAAAACCCTGCTCGATATCTCCGTTCTTTCCCGTGACGGCGTACCAGTAATGGGATATTTGTCTTTGGAGGGGATCGCGGAAAATCGTCACGTAATCAAGAGGCGTCTTGTTTAGCACGTGAAAACCGTAATTCTGGTGGCCGCCACCAACGCCGGTACGCCGCAACTCCTCCATCATGGCCGGCCAGCCCGGCTCGTCCCAAACAAACCGCGCAAAGCCCTCAGGACCGTTGTTGATGGCGAAGAACGACAGGACCGACGAGCCGCCACTTTTGGGAGGGTGAACAAAAAAAATCGGGTACATAGTTCGCGGATCGAAGATCCTCGGTATTGATCGAATGTGGGGGCTGAGCTCAACGGCGACGGCGCAAACGCACTGGCCGCACTTGATCTCGCCACGCGTGAATGGTCGGACCTTATGCTAACACGGGCAACAACCGGCCTTTTGCCCGAAAAGTCCGGCTACGGGGCATCTTCCCGAATCGATACGTCTCGCACCTCCATGAGGTCGAGACTAGACGCCCCCGACAGCGACGAACCGCGCGGACCCTTTGCCCAAGCGCCAGCCAGGCCTCACTTCAGCACTTCGCGATAAAGCCTGCTATAAGCCTCGCCAAGCGCCTCCCCAGAAAACAAAGCTTCGTAACGATTGCGCGCCGCAATGCCCATGCGCGCAGCAAGCTCCGCATCGCCCAGCAGCGCGTTGATTGCATCGGCCAGCGTGGCCGGCTGCTCGGGCGGCACGACGAAACCCGTCACACCATCCTCGTTTACATACGACGTGCCCGAGCCGATTTCGCAGCACACCATTGGCTTGCCAAACATTGCAGCTTCCACCAGCACCATGCCGAACGCCTCGGAGCGCACCTGCGACGGCAGCACCATTGCCCGGCAGCCGCACAGCAGCGCGACCTTCTCGTCATGCGTGACCTGCCCGGCAAAGATGACATTCGTGGCGCCCAGTTGCTTCGCCATTGCCTCAAGTCTCGTGCGTTCCGGCCCCGCCCCCGCGATGACGAGCTTCGCCTTGATCGAACGCGCCGCTTCAACGAGCGTATGCAGGCCCTTGTAATAGCGCAAAACGCCTAACGCCAAAAAATACGGCTCGTCGCCCAATCCCAGCCGTTCTGCCAGCACCCGATCGGCATCGTCGGGACGCGGAACATCGCGATAATCGATGATCCCCAGCGGAATCGTCTTCAGCCGCTCTGGCGCCACATGACTCATCAGCGACTCGCTCGTCTGCGCGTAGGCCGGTGACGTCGCGACCACGGCCGTCATGCTACGCAACGTGTGCCGCATCAATGGCCCGTACAGTGCGCCGAGCGACTGCTGCCGCACGATGTCCGAGTGATAGGTCATCACGGTCGGCTTACGTGTGCCACCAAGCAAATGCAGTACGTCGGCGAACGGCCAAGGGAAGTGAAAGTGCAGCACATCTGCGCGTTTTGCGAGCTCACGGTATTTCAGCAGCGACGATAGCCCCCCGAGATCGCATGACGCGGGCGCGGCCCAGGATCTGCAGCGGATCACCCGCCCTTCTGGCATGTCGATTTCCGCAGGCGATGGTTGCTGCGACAACGTAAAGATAGACGGATCAACGCCGCAATCACGGGTCGACAAGGCGATCTGGCGAATCGCCTCCTGCAAGCCTCCCGGGGGGTCCGGGAAATAGGTGCGATAGATATGGAGAACTTTCATCGCGCAGACTCCCCGCGATGCGACTCATCCGCAACGCGCACCATGCCTGCACGATCCTGCCCTGCCATGCCGAGGGCAATATTCAGCATCTTGTCGAGACGGCGGCCCCAGGTATTGTCACCCACGGCTGCGAGCGCCTCGGCGCGGGTCATCTTGCCGCGCGCGAGTTGACGCTCGATCGCCGCAACGAACGCCCCGCTCTCGCCTGCCACTTCGAGCTCCGGCTGCGGGTCCCTTGTGAAGTCCAAAGGCGTCGACACCACCGGCAGCCCCGCTGCGAGATATTCGTAGAATTTCATCGGAAACATGGAGCGCGTGTAGTCGTTCAACAGCGTCGGCAATACGCCGACATGCATGCCCCGCAAATAACGCGGCAAATCCTGATAGCTGCGGTATCCGAGCAGGTGCACGTTCGGCAAGCGCGCCAGTTCAGCCAGCAACTCGCTGCGCTGCCCCTCGCGCTGCTCCCCGATGATGATCCATTGCCATTCGGGCCGTGCGCGCGCCGCCTCCGCGAGAAGCTTGAAATCCACCTTGAAATCGGAAAGCACGCCGTGATAGACGAGCCTCGGCTCAGGGATGGATGCCAACTCGGGCGGCAACTCGCCTTCGTTCAACGCCTCGCCGAAGTGTTCCGCATCGACCACGTTGCCGAAGAACCATGTATTGCGGTTGTAGGGCAAGCATTGGTCCTTGAGCGCGGTCGCGGTCGTGAAAACCGCGTCGCATCGGGCAAGCAATGCACGTTGGGCTTCGTTGAACGCTTCGACGTCAACGCCGGGAATCGCGCCGATATCGTCGACGCAGTGGTAGACGAACGGTCCGCGATCCAACGAAGCAATCGCGTCGAGCATGTAGGGATGGTAGGTCCACACGACCGGCGCGCGATAGCGGTTCTTGCTCGCGAAGCGCGTCACCGACCACCGCAGCAACGCCTGATTGAGCGAGCGTACGAATGGCAAGTGATGCTTGGCCGGAATCATCAGCGGCGACAGCACCCAGATGTTAGGCGCACGCTTCGGCGGCCCCAGCACGAGAGATTGCAACCCGCGCCACAAGCGGCGCCAAAGACGCGACCAGTCGCGACCGCTACCGACCTTAGGGGAGCGAAATCCAACGCTTTCGACATACAGGACGCGCCAGCCCCTTTGCGCGAGCAAGCTAGCGGTGTGTTGCTTGTTGGTCCAATAGGGCTCATCCCAGTCGGCGGTCGAGAACAATACGCAGTCTCGTACGTTCGCATCAGGCTCGCGACGTTCAACCACTAAACACCTCGACCGCTCGCCCCTGCAGACTGTCCAGAATACGCTGCGACGCCAGACCGTCGCCGTAAGGGTTTGCGCGATTACGCAATGCGGCGCGCCTAGCCGGATCGTCTAGCCAGCCGATGACTGCTGCTTCGATGCGCCCGGCGTCCTGTCCCGCCAGCGTGGCAAACCCCGCGTCCACGCCTTCGCGCCGTTCGGTATGGTTGCGCATGACGACAACCGGGACGCCGAACGTGGGTGCCTCTTCCTGAATGCCACCTGAGTCGCTGACCACAAGCGCGCTTTCGCTGATCAGATGTAGGCTCGTCGGATAGTCGACGGGCTCCATCAGCACCAGGTTACGGATCCCGTCGAGTTCGCGAAGCACCGGTCCGCGCACGGCCGGATTCAGATGCACGGGAAACACCCATCGATAAGCGTCATAACGTCCGCACAAGTCACGCAGCATCCGGCAAATGCCTGCCAGCACGTCGCCGAAGTTCTCTCGGCGATGGCAAGTCACGAGGATGTGCTGTCGCATCCCACCGTCCCACGCAGGCAACGGACTCACAGGACGCGCCGACTCCCAGCTACGGCGCACGGCTGCGATTGCGTCGACGACCGTGTTGCCCGCCACGATAATCCGGCTCTCCGGCACACCTTCCGCGAGAAGCGCGCTGCGCGCGAGGGCTGTTGGCGTGAAATGCAGCGTGGCGATTCGCGCGAGCAAGCTCCGATTGGCCTCCTCAGGAAACGGGCTCGCCAGATCGCCAGTACGCAGACCGGCTTCGACATGTGCGACCGGAATGCCGCGATGAAACGCGGCCAGCGCGCTGCAAAACGCGGTGGTCGTATCGCCCTGAACCACAACCCAATCGGGACGCACCTGCTCCAGCGCAGCATCCATGCCGGCCAGCACGCGCGCGGAGAGCGAGTTGAGCGTCTGCCCCGGCGTCATCACATCAAGGTCGATATCCGGTTCGATGCCAAAAAACGCAAGGGCCTGTGCGAGCATCTCTTTGTGCTGGCCGCTCGAACAGACAATCGTTTCCACCTCAGTGCGCAACGCAGCCACCACCGGCGCGAGCTTGATGACTTCCGGGCGCGTGCCCATCACCACCATGACTTTCATTGCAAAAACTTCCCCGATTCGGCGAGCAGATGTTCGCCGCGATACTCAACACCCAGCTTGAACGGCGTCTCGCCGCCAGACGCCGTCTCGATGACAAACGCGCCGTCACGCTCAAAGACAACCGCCTTCGCCTTGAACGCCAGAAAGTCCATCGCGGCGTCTTCGGTCAGAAAGAGCGGTTTCGCCGCGCGGCGTTTCAGGTAGTCGATGAATGCTTCGTGTGCGCTGATGCGTGCGGCCTCATCCGTCCATCCATACTGATAGCGCGGCGAAAACGGATGATCGAGATAACCGAACAACGTCTTCGTTTCATAAGCGAGGTCGAACGCGCGCTTATACACCGCGAGCGGATCCCCGGACGTCAACATACAGTCGCCGTGCAGCATGCATTGCTGACTGTGTCCGATAAATCCCGACGGCGTGTCGGCAAGCTCGCCGCCTCGCGCCAGAAGGAATTCGGGATCGTTGCGAATAATGCCGCCGATGCAGCCCGAGTAGCCCGCGTCAGACAGGCCGCGCAGCGCGTACGACGGCGACTGGTGAAATGGCGACACCGCATAACGCACCGGCTGCCCTGTCAACCGTTGCAACAGTGCGGCGGAATGTTCGCCCTCGGCACGCGCGGATTCATAGGAGCCTCCCCAGTTCGGCGCATGCGTGGCGGTGTGCGAAAGCACAGCACCGTTGGACCGATTGGCGAGCAACTCCCGGAGAATGCCGTGGTTGTGCTCCTGATCGAGATTGCGGGTGTGCACTGCGAGGGAAAACGGGATGCCGAGGCGTCGATAGGCGTCCCAGAGAGGCCGCGCGGATTCAACGTCCTCGTCGCAATCGAGTCGCGACGTGATGGCCGCGTCGTACCCCCAGGGAATCTCGGAGAGCACGGGTTGACAGGGCAGAGCATCGGCGCGATAAGCCGACAGGAAATTTTCGACGATGCGCCATTCGAACGAATCGCACGGACCTGCGGCTCGGTTGAACCACAACACGCTCGTCGATCCCGTGTCCCACAGCGCGGCGTACGAAAAACTGCGTGCGCCGTCGATCGTCACTGCGGCCAGTTCCGCCTCAGCAGGCACCTGACACGCCTGTGAAAGCGCCCACATCGAGCCATCCGTACGAATCGCCCCAAAGCCGAGGTTGTTCCATTCGTCGGTGAAGTCGAAGCGTTCGAACGGACGCTGCCAGGCCTCAACGCCGAGTTTTTGGGCGAGCGCCGTATAGCCGATCTGAGCGCGGCTTTCGCGCGACTCACCGGCCGGCGCCACGGCGCTGCAGCTCGTTTCACCGAGATCCGCCGGCCATGTGCCCTCACGCATGCCGAGGTATTCGGCGAGCGCGATCGGCATGTGCCCGAAGACAATCAGCTTGCGAGCGCGAACCTGCATCCAGTGCAGAAGATCCGCGCTCCACGCATCCGGCGCGTCGACGGCGACCACCACATCCGGCGCAGCGGCACGCAACGTCCCGCGTGAAAAGGCAGCGGCCTGCTGGCTCCCGACGGAGCGGCGCAACGCCGCCAGCACAAAGCCGCCCGATGTCCGCGCCGCGTCCGCAGCGAGGAGCCCGATCATGCGGTCACCACGTGACGGAACTTGGCACGACTGCCCACTCGCACAAAATCGTCGTGGCCGACATAAGCGATCGTGAAAGCGTCTTGCCAGAAGTGCTTCAGCTTGGCTGTCGTTTCATCCTGATTCGCCCACGGTTCGAGCACGATGCGCAGCGTTGGCGGCTCTGTGCGCAAATCGATCTGGAATTCCTGAATGCCGCCGACGCGGTGATCGAGCATGTCCTGAATATGGTGCGTCGGATGCGCGACACCATTGATCGGCACCACGTCGTGAATCCGCCCGACAACCTGGGTCAGGAAAAATCCGTTGGGGGTTTCTTCCACCTTGGCGAGATCGCCGGTCGCATAGCGAATCAGCGGCATGAGCCGATTGCGGAACCCCGTGAAGACGAGTTCATGAGCCCCGTCCTGATTGCCTTCCAGCAACCGGCTTTCCGGCCAGCCTTCCGACTCGAGAATCTGGAAACCAGCCTCGTGCCCGTTGAGTTGATAAGCCATCACGCCAAGTTCGGCGAGACCATAACGATCGATGACGCGACAACGAAGCGCCTTGGCGATCATTTCCCGCGCGTGCGGCTCGAGCAGTTCGCCACTGGATTCGAAAACCGCGAACGCGTTGCCTCCGCCGTACTTGCGCTGCACATAGCAGGCGAGCGCATACATCGTCGACGGATGCGAATGAGCGAGATAGGGCTTGCGCCGCTTGAGCGTCTGCCACATCTCCTCGAGGCCTTCGTCGTCGATCCGGTCGAAGAAGATATTGCTTCGGTTCATCGCGAAGCATTTGAAGTCTTCGCGAGACGGCCATTCAGGGACGACCTGATCGGGAAAGCGGCAGGCGAAATGCAACTCCGAGCGGTGGCGCAGTTTGCCGACTCGCTCGCGCGCGTAAAACGTAACCGCCGACGAATAATCGGCCGCATCCTGATCGTAGAAAATCGTGCACGACAAGCCGGTTGAACCGCCCGTCTTGCAAGCATAGTGACGCGTCTGCTCCAGCGGAGCGGAGAGCAGGCGTTGTCCCTGCTCACGTATCACGTCCTTGGTGAGGTACGGCAAATCGTTCAGGTAGCGAACATCTTCGCGCACCTTGGCGACATCGAATTGCAGCGAAGCGAACAGGTCGTGGTAGTACGGTACGCGCGCGCCCGCGAACTCCAGCATCTTCACAAGACGGTCGTGCGCGATAGCGCGGCGTTGCGCCATTTCGAGCCGATAGTGGCGACGCAATTCGTCGATCTTCGGCCTCACGCTGCGCTTTTCGCGACTTTCCGCAATCGGATAGGCGATATAGCCCCCTGCAATTCCCTTCAGGGTGCGAAACGGCTGGCGCACGAAAACGGATTCCGAATAATGCAGGAAGGGATGGTCTGCTCGCATCTGATAATTCTCTCTAGGTCGCTACGCGTCAATTTGCGTCTGGGCCGCACGCTATCAGCGATGCGTGCGGCACGCAAAGTCCGCAGCGTTGGCCAATCAACGGGGCAACTGCGCCCGATCACTGACGATTGGCTCTGCGTCCTGTTTTGCGGGAGGAGCGATGGCCTCATCGGCCACCATCTTCCCGTGCTCCATCGAAATCTTGCGCGTGCACACACGCGCAACCAGATTGGGATCGTGTGACGCAACCACAAGCAGCGACGCCTTGCCCACCAACTCCTCAAGGCGTTTGGCCGCCTTCTTGCTGAACTCCGCGTCACCGACACTCAGCCACTCATCCATGATGAGAATGTCGGCCTCGACGCTCGTCGAAATGGCGAATGCAAGGCGCAGCATCATCCCGCTCGAATAGGTCCGCACCGGGAGATTGAGGTATTCGCCGAGTTCACTGAAGTCCGCGATATCGTCAATCTTGCTGCGGATTCGAGCAGGACTCAGCCCATCAAGAATGCCGCGCAGATAGATGTTTTCGAAGCCTGTCGCGTCCGGATCGAGGCCCATTGATACATCCAGGAGCGAAGCGATTTTGCCGCGCACCTGGAGCGCGCCACGCACCGGAGCATAGACCCCCGACAGCGTACGCAAAAGCGTAGTTTTGCCCGAACCGTTGTGCCCGATGAGACCGACTCGTTCGCCATCAGTAAAGTTAAAACTCAGATCGTCGAGTGCGGTGACAACTGCATGGCGACCCGCATCACGACCGATCTTTCCGCCAGTCGTAAGATTGAGCACCGCCTTTTTCAGCGAGCGATGGGAATTCTCGTAGATGGGAAATTCGACGCTAATGTTGCGTGCGACAATCGATGAAGAACTCACAATATCAAAGCCAATAAGGAACTCGGTTGCGGAAGCGCTGCATCAGGTATTGCGCGAAGGCAAATCCCACGACCAGCAGGCCGAGTGACCAAGCCCACGACTCCCAGAGCACTGGGCGACCGATAAGCGGCGCACGGACCGTCTCAATAAGGTGATAAAGCGGGTTGTACTGGGCGACCCAACCGCGACTTTTCAGGATCTCGGGCGACCACATCACCGGCGTGAAAAAGAACACAACCTGAATCAGGTTCGTGACGATCGGGGGAATGTCCCGGAATCGCGCGCACAGCACACCAAGCGCAACACCGAGCCAGACGCCGTGCAGCAGCAGCACAAACAGCGCGGGAATGACAAGCAGAAATTCCCAGCGAGGCCAATGTCCAAAGGCGAAAAGCAAAATGACGACCACGGGCAGGCTATGCAGCATGATCACGAAATTACGCCAGGCGATGCGACATACATGCACGGTCAACGGCAGCCGAATCTGCTTGATCAGGAATCCGGCCGTAATGAATGCAACACACCCTTCATTCGCCACCGAAGCCAGATACGCCCATACAACGAGGCCGACGGCAAGGTACGGTAGATAGTTCGATATCTCCTGATTGAGGAGCGTCGAATAAAGCGCACCGAGCACGACCACCATAATCACCGTGCTCAGCGTGAACCAGAACGGCCCCAGCACCGAGCGCCGATACCGCTGTCGAATATCGTGCCAACCGAGCGTGCTCCAGATTCGCACGGACCTCATGCCAACCAGCAAATCATCCGTTTCGGAATGGCTGGTCGATGTCTTATCGTCACTGGTGAAAGTCAGTTCCATATTTCACGCACGTCCATAAATGTCGTCGAAGCGGATGATGTCGTCCTCTCCCAAATATTCGCCGCTCTGTACTTCAATCATCACGAGTTCGACAATGCCCGGATTTTCCAGGCGATGCTTGTGCCCAGCAGGAATGTAGGTCGACTCATTGGTGGAGACCAGCAATTCCCTCTCACCATTCACCACCTTGGCCATCCCGCTTACCACGACCCAGTGCTCATTTCGATGATGGTGCATCTGCAGACTCAGGCTGCCGCCGGGCTTCACGACGATGCGCTTGATCTTGAACCGCGGGCCTTCCTCGAGCACGGTGTACGTTCCCCAAGGCCGATGCACGGTTCGGTGATGGCGATAGGTTTCGTGGCCCCTCGCTCGCAGTTCCGCGAAGATATTTTTGACGTCCTGCGAGCGATTGCGATCCGCGATCAGCAACGCGTCGGGCGTATCAATGACGACAAGATTGTCCACCCCGAGGGCACCAACAAGACGGTCCCCGCCGCGAATATAACTATTGGTGACGTCAAACAGCAGTGCCTCGCCCTCGACGCGATTGCCATTTGCATCAGCAGGTGACAAATCGCTCAGTGCGGTCCACGACCCCACGTCGGTCCACCCGATACTGCAGGCCACCACGGCGAGGTTGTTCGACTTCTCCATCACGGCGTAGTCGATCGACAGATCGGGCACCGACTCGAATCGGCCCGGATCCAGTCTAATCTGCACACCTTCAGCACCCTCCGCGCTCGGAGAATCCTCCAGGCAAGCGCGCACGCTCGCAAGGATTTCGGGAGAATGCTTGCTGAACTCGCCGAGAATGGTGCCCGCCGTGAAGCAGAACATCCCGGAATTCCACAGGAAATGCCCGGAAGCAAGGTACTCCTTAGCACGATCGAGCGACGGCTTCTCGACGAAACGCACGACTGACTCGCCGTTCGCTTCGATATAGCCATAGCCGGTTTCCGGCACATCCGGTGTGACACCGAAGGTCACAACCTTACCTTGCTGGGCAAGCGCAGACGCGTGCTTCACCGCCTTGCCAAATGCAGCCTGATCGGCGATCAGGTGATCAGCAGGCAGGATCAACAACACGGTCTGCTCGCCATGCTGCCGTGCCGCCACGAGGGCTGCCATTACGATGGCTGGCGCCGTATTGCGGCCAAAAGGCTCAAGGATGTACGAGGTCGTCGCGCACTGTTTGTTGACCGCGCGAAACTCGTCATCGGTTTTGAAAAACAGCTCACGGTTCGTTACTGTAAGAACCTCATCGACCCCGTCGAGCGCGATTGCCCGCAAGAACGCCTTCTGAAGCAGGCTTTCGCCGTCGGCGAGCTTGATAAACGGCTTCGGATGAGCCTCACGCGACACAGGCCAAAGACGGGAACCCGCTCCGCCGCAAAGAATAATTGGTAACAAATTCACAAATTTCTCCCGGCGCCGTGCATGACGGCAAACATAGGCCAGTCTCCGGCACCGTCGATCACGCTGACGGTGCCCTCACAGGCCCCGTGGCGGGCTGCCATGCAACTACGCAATCCGGCTAAATACATCCAACTCTCTTGACACCCCAGCGACGCCCACATCGAGTCATCCAGGGCGAGGTCGCACTCAATCCGCCATGCACAACGCGAGCGCGCTGTGCCAATCCGGCGCGGACACGCCGAAAGCGCGCGCGAGCTTGTCGTTCGACATGCGCGAATTCGCCGGACGCGCAGCCGGCGTCGGATAGCACGACGCCGGAATAGGGTTCACGACCGGGCGCTTCTCGAGCGACGACAATTCGAAAATCGCCTCGGCAAATTCATGCCACGAAGTCGCGCCACCGGCGGTCAGATGATAGACGCCCGATTGTTGCGCCCACCACTGTGCGCGATCGGCCGCGTTGGCAGCTTGTGCGAGCACATGCGCGGTCGTCGTCGCAATCGTGCGCGACCACGTCGGCGCGCCGATCTGATCGGCCACCACGCTCAACTCCTCGCGCTCCGCGCCTAGCTTCAACATCGTCAGCAGGAAGTTCTTGCCACGCCGCCCATACACCCAGCTCGTGCGCAAAATCAGATGATCACAGCCGCTCGCCGCAATCGCCTGCTCGCCTTCCAGCTTCGTGCGGCCGTAGATGTTCTGCGGATTCACCGCATCGGTCTCGACATACGGCGAATCCTTCGTGCCGTCGAACACATAATCGGTCGAGTAGTGAACCAGCGCTGCGCCCAATTGCTTCGCCTCTTCGGCGAGCACGGAGGGCGCCTGCACGTTCAGGCGCGTCGCGCCGTCCACATCGCTTTCCGCCTTGTCCACCGCCGTGTAGGCAGCCGGATTGACGATCAGCGTCGGCTTCACCTCGCGCACGACGCGGCGAATCGCGTCGGGATTGTCGAGATCGAGCGCCGCGCGATCGCAGCCGACAACGCGCCCGAGCCCCTGCAGACTGCGCAGCAACTCGTAGCCGACCTGCCCGTTGATGCCCGTGACGAGGATGGTCGCTTGCTTGTCCATCGCCGCCTCACTCATAGACTTCGGCGTCGGCCAGCTTTTTGCCCGCCGCGTCCTTGGCCGCCAGCAGCGGCTCGAAATCGATCGGCCATTCGATGCCGATGGCCGGATCGTTCCAGACGACGCTGCGTTCGTGCTCCGGGAACCAGTAATCGGTCGTCTTGTAGAGGAACTGCGCCGACTCCGACAGCACGACAAAACCGTGCGCGAAACCCGGCGGCACCCACAATTGCCGATGATTCTCCGCCGACAGCGTCACCCCCACCCACTTGCCGAAATTCGGCGAGTCGCGGCGCAGATCGACGGCCACGTCGAACACTTCGCCTTCCACCACGCGCACGAGCTTGCCCTGCGCATGCTGGATCTGATAGTGCAGACCGCGTAGCACACCCTTCGCCGAACGCGAATGGTTGTCCTGCACGAACACGACGCCAGGCGCGACCAGCTCTTCGAACTCGCGTGCGTTGAAGCTTTCGTAGAAGTAGCCCCGCGCATCGCCGAACACCTTCGGCTCGATGATCTTGACTTCGGGGAGCGCCGTTGCGGTTACCGTGATGGCCATGCGACCTGATCCGTAAGAAGGTTCAACAAGTACTTGCCATAAGCGTTTTTCGACAGCGGCTTGGCGAGCTTCTCCACCGCTTCCGCGCCGATCCAGCCGCGGCGGAACGCGATTTCCTCGGGACAGGCAACCACGAGACCCTGACGCTTCTGCAGCGTGGCGATAAACGTTGCCGCCTCGATCAGCGAGTCGTGCGTGCCGGTGTCGAGCCACGCATAACCGCGGCCCATGATCTCGACATTCAGCGCGCCGTCGCTCAGATAGCGCGAATTGACGTCGGTGATTTCCAGCTCGCCGCGCGGCGACGGCTTGATGTCCGCCGCGATATCGCACACGCGGTTGTCGTAGAAGTACAGACCCGTGACCGCGTAATTCGAACGCGGCTGCTCGGGCTTCTCTTCGATCGACAGCGCACGGAAACCCTTGTCGAATTCGACCACGCCGTAGCGTTCCGGGTCATGCACGTGATAGGCGAAGACCGTTGCGCCAGCATCCTGCGCGTCGGCGCGCTCGAGCTGCTTCACGAGGTCGTGACCGTAGAAAATGTTATCGCCAAGAATGAGCGCCGACGGATCGTTGCCGACGAAATCCTTACCGATGATGAACGCCTGCGCGAGGCCGTCCGGCGAGGGCTGCACCGCGTACTGGATGTTCATACCCCACTGGCTGCCGTCGCCGAGCATCGCCTCGAAACGCGGCGTGTCCTGCGGCGTCGAGATGATGAGCACGTCGCGAATGCCCGCGATCATCAGCGTGGACAGCGGGTAGTAGATCATCGGCTTGTCGTACACCGGCAGCAGTTGCTTCGAGACTGCGTGGGTGATCGGATAGAGCCGCGTGCCGGAACCGCCGGCGAGAATAATGCCTTTACGAGCCATGTCGACCGCCTTTTACGTGCGTTGCGCGTAGTTGGTTTCGACCCACTTGCGATAGTCGCCCGAAGCGACTTCGTCGGCCCATGCCTGGTTGTCCAGATACCAGCGCACCGTCTTCGCGAGACCGGTTTCGAAGGTTTCCGCAGGCTTCCAGCCGAGTTCGCGTTCGAGCTTGCGCGCGTCGATTGCGTAGCGGCGATCGTGGCCCGGACGATCCGTCACGTAGGTAATCTGATCGCGATACGAGCCGGCTGCCTTCGGACGCATCTCGTCGAGCAGGTCGCACAGCGTGTGCACGACTTCGAGATTCTTCTTCTCGTTCCAGCCGCCGACGTTGTACGTTTCGCCGCTCGTACCGCGCGCGAGCACTTCGCGGATCGCGCTGCAGTGGTCGCCCACGTAGAGCCAGTCGCGCACGTTCTGACCGTCGCCGTAGACGGGCAGCGGCTTGCCGGCGAGCGCGTTGGCGATCATCAGCGGAATGAGCTTTTCGGGGAACTGGTACGGACCGTAATTGTTCGAGCAGTTCGTCGTGAGCACGGGCAGACCATACGTGTGATGGTAGGCGCGCACGAGATGGTCGGAACCGGCCTTGGTAGCCGAGTACGGGCTGTTGGGCGCGTACGGCGTGGTTTCCGAGAACTGCGGATCGGTCGCGGAAAGCGAGCCGAACACTTCGTCGGTCGAAACGTGCAGGAAACGGAAAGCGGCTTTCTCGGTTTCGGGCAGCGTGTTCCAGTACTGACGCGTGGCTTCGAGCAGCGTGAAGGTGCCGACCACATTCGTCTGAACAAAATCGGCCGGACCATGAATCGAGCGGTCGACGTGGCTTTCCGCGGCAAAATGCAGCACCGCGCGCGGCTTGTGCTCAGCGAACAGCGCGTCGAGCGCCTCGCGATCACAGATATCCACACGGGCGAACACGTGCTTCGGGTTGCCCTGCAACGACTTCAACGTCCCAAGATTGCCCGCGTAGGTCAGCTTGTCTACGTTGAGAACGGCTTCGTCGGACTGGCTCAGCCAGTCAAGCACAAAATTGGCGCCGATAAAGCCGGCACCGCCCGTTACGAGAATCATGGAACTCCTTTCTTGTCGCGTGTTGGATTGCAGGTCTGGCGTTACCACCCCAGCCGCCAGATGCGACTTTTGACGTAATAAACGCCAGAAATTACCCGCTCAGCATACTCTGGCTCTGATTTTATCCTTGCAATTATAAGGCCAGCCGAAGCGAAAACCATACCGCTAACATCTTGAAACAGCTTGACAAAATTTAATCCGACACTTACAGCACCTTTTCCACGTGACCTTACGGCGCAACTGTCTCAATGATGTCAAATTCAGGTGCTATCACGCGACAAAAGTATTCCTGTGATACCGTCACTCCCTTCCTCGTGCGGCACCGCGTTGTACTGCAACTTGTACTGCAACTGATTCCGATTCATGACCAAGCACGCGCCGTCTCCTGCTCCTCTTGCCTTCGGCGATCTTCAAGGTTGCCTCACGCCGTTTCGCGAACTGCTCGCCAAGGCCGCGCCCTCGCCCGACACGCCGCTGTGGTTTGCCGGCGACCTCATTAATCGCGGCCCCGAATCGCTGGCGACGCTGCGCGAGGTGATCGCGCTGGGCGAGCGCGGCGTGGCGGTGCTCGGCAATCACGATCTGCATCTGCTGTCGGTATCGGCGGGCATCCGCAAGTCGAAAAAAGGCGACACGATCGACGACATTCTCAATGCGCCTGACGCCGAAGATCTGCTGCACTGGGTTCGTCATCGTCCGATCGCGCATTACGAGAACGGCATGCTGATGGTGCACGCGGGCGTGCTCCCGCAGTGGGACGTCGATCTGACGATGGAACTCGCGCACGATCTGGAAAAGGCGCTACGTCGCGATAACTGGAAGGAAACGCTCGCGGGTCTCTACGGCAACGAGCCGAGCCGCTGGTCGAAGAATCTCAAAGGGATCGAGCGTCTGCGCGTGACGTGCAGCGCGCTCACGCGCATGCGCTTTTGCGATCGCAACGGCGTGATGGATTTCAGCGCGAGCGGCGGTCTCGATTCCGCTCCGCCGGGCACCCTGCCCTGGTTCGACGTGCCCGGCCGCAAGACGACCGATATCACGGTGGTGTTCGGCCATTGGGCGGCGCTGGGCCTGACCTTGCGTCAGAACCTCGTCGGGCTCGATTCGGGCTGCGTGTGGGGCGAGCGGCTCTCGGCCGTGCATCTCGTTCCCGACCCGTATCAGCGCGTGCTCACCCAGGTGCCCTGCGAAACCTGCCGCGCGGTATCGGGCTAACAGCCGCGTCACCGGATTGAACCGCACGCTGCGCGCGAAGTGACTTCGCGCGCAGCGCTGAATCAGGACAATTGCGGCGTACGCGCCGCCTGCTCCGGCTGCTGGGCCGGTTGCTGCACGCCGCCCTGCGAGCGCATCGTCTCAAGCGCCGCACCCACCGCCTCCTGCGCGCGCGCCGCGAGCTTGCGGCGATCGTCGCCGGGCTCCAGCGCGTCGCCGACATAGACGTGCGCGGTCAGCGGCCCCGACTTCAGCATCGCGTCGAGCGAGTCCTTGAGCGACAGATCGTCGATATACGCCGGCGCGAGCGACTGACGCCCCTGCGCATCCTCGTACATGATGCAGATAGGCTGCACCGGCGTGCAGGCCGTCACGGGCGCCTGGAACATGTTCGAGTGAAACGGCTTGAGCCCGAGACCGTCCGTCGTCGTGCCTTCCGGAAACACGCACATCAGTTCGCCGCGCTGCAGTCGCTCGGCCAGCTCCTGCATGATGCGGCGCGCTTCGCTGCGCTTTTCGCGCTCGATGAACACGGTGTCGAGATTCTGCGCGAACCAGCCGATCAACGGCCAGCTGCGCACCTCGGCCTTCGAGACGAACGGCGTCGGCCGCCACGCGTTGATCACGTAGATGTCGATCCACGAAATATGATTGCTGACGACCAGCGCGCCCGCGTCGAGTCGCGCGGCGTCGTTGTGCACGACGAGCTTGAGGCCGCACAGTTCGAGCATCCGCAGCGACCAGGCGCGATTGAGCGCGTGGCGTTTTTCGGGCGTCGCGCGCGGAAAGCGCATCGCGACGGTCCACGCGCCGCGCAGCAGATGCGAGAGCAGACGGGCTTTGCGAAAGAAAAGACTCATGTCGATGCGCTCAGTTACGTTCGATATGACGTTCGAAGCCGATGCGCCCCGCCACGAGCGTCGTGCGCACCACGGCGGGCAGCTCGTAACCGAGGAACGGCGTGTTGTGGCCCTGGCTCTTGAGCGCGCGCGGCTCGACTTGCCAGTGCGTGTCGGCGTCGAACACGCACAGGTCCGCACGCGCGCCCACGCTCACACCACCGGCATCGCACGCCATCACCGCGGCCGGCGCGGACGTGATGCGCGCCAGCGCCTTCGCGAGCGGCACGCCCGCTTCCTGCGCCCATTTCACGGTCAGCGAAAGCAGCAGTTCGAGCCCCGTCGCGCCCGGCGTCGCTTCGCCGAACGGCAGCAGCTTTTCGTCGTCGTCCACAGGCGTGTGCTGCGAGCAGATCGCGTCGATCGTGCCGTCGGCGAGACCGGCGCGCAGCGCTTCGCGGTCGCGTTGCTGGCGCAGCGGCGGATCGAGGCGGAACTGGGCGTCGAAGTAGCCGATGTCCATGTCGATCAGATGCAGATGATTCGCCGTGACGTCGCAGGTCACGGGCAGCCCTTCGGCCTTCGCCGCGCGCACGAGCGCGACGCCCGCCGCCGACGACAGATGCTGCACGTGCACGCGCGCGCCCGTCACGCGCATCATCTCGAACAGCGTGAAGAGCGCGATGGTTTCCGCGCTCTGCGGCACGCCCGACAGGCCGAGCCGCGACGCCAGCGCGCCGCTCGCGGCCACGCCGCCCTTCGAGAGATACGCATCCTGCGGACGCAGCCACACCGCGTAGCCGTACGTGCTCGCGTATTGCAGCGCGCGCAGCAGCACCGAGGTATCGACGATCGGCTGATCGGCCTGCGTGAAGCCGATGCAGCCCGCCTCGGTCAGCGACACCATCTCGGTGATCACCTGCCCCTTGAGTCCGACCGTCAGCGCGCCGAGCGGATGCACGTGCGCGCGTTCGAGCTTGCCCGCGCGGTACTTGAGCATCTCCACGAGGCCCGCTTCGTCGAGCACCGGATCGGTGTCCGGCGGACACACGAGGCTCGTCACGCCGCCCGCCAGCGCAGCCGCCATTTCGGAGTCGAGCGTGGCCTTGTGCTCGTAGCCCGGCTCGCGCAGCCGCGCGCTCAGGTCGACGAAACCCGGCCCAACCATGAGTCCGTTCGCGTCGATCGTGCGATCCGCGTGAAAGCCCGCGGGCGCGTCGCCGAGCGCGGCGATCTTGCCCGCTTCGATGAACACGTCCCGACGCGTCTGTTCGCCGCTCGCCGGATCGACCAGCGTGCCGCCTTGAATATGAATCTTCATGCGCTGCCCTGTCTGCCCTGCTGCATTAATCGTTGTTACCGGCGACGATGCCCATCACCGCCATGCGCACCGCGATGCCGAAACTCACCTGATCGAGAATCACCGACTGCGGGCCGTCCGCGACCTGCGAGTCGATTTCGACGCCGCGGTTCATCGGTCCGGGGTGCATCACGATCGCGTCGGGCGCGGCGAGCGCGAGACGCTCGGGCGTGAGGCCCCAGCTCTTGAAATACTCCTGCGCCGACGGCAGCAGCGCGCCGCTCATGCGCTCGTTCTGCAGCCGCAGCATGATGATGACGTCCACACCCTTGAGCCCTTCGTCGAGGTTGTGGAACACGCGCACGCCCATCTGTTCGAGGCCGCCCGGCAGCAGCGTGCGCGGACCGATCGCGCGCACTTCCGGCACGCCGAGCGTGGTGAGCGCGTGAATGTCCGAGCGCGCCACGCGCGAATGCAGGATGTCGCCGACGATCGCCACGCGCAGATTCGTGAAATCGCGCTTGTAGTGGCGGATCGTGTACATGTCGAGCAGACCCTGGGTCGGATGCGCGTGACGGCCGTCGCCGGCGTTGATGACGTGCACGTGCGGCGCGCAATGCTCGGCGATCAGGTACGGCGCGCCGCTCGACGCGTGACGCACGACGAACATGTCGGCGTGCATCGCGGAAAGGTTGCCGATGGTGTCGAGCAGCGATTCGCCCTTGCTCGTCGACGACGCGTTGATGTTCAGATTCAGCACGTCCGCCGAGAGACGCTTGGCCGCGATCTCAAAGGTCGTGCGCGTGCGCGTCGAGTTCTCGAAGAACAGGTTGAACACCGACTTGCCGCGCAGCAGCGGGACCTTTTTCACGTCGCGGTCGGTCACGCTGACGAACTGCGTGGCCGTGTCGAGAATGTGCGTGAGAATCTTGCGCGGCAGTCCTTCGATCGAGAGCAGATGCTTGAGCTCGCCGTTTTTCGTGAGCTGCGGATTGCCCTTCAGAAAGCCGTAGCGAAAGCGCGAGTCGCCGCGATCGGGCGAAGCGGGCGTGGGCTGTGTGTTCATCGCGATGCGTCCTGCGGTGAGATCGGAGTCGGGAGAAAGTTGGGTGTGTCTGAGGCGGGCCACGTCGCACGCACTGCGCAGCGCGCGTGGCCTCGCGAATCAGGCGGCGTTCGCGTCGATCCTGAACGCGAAGCGGCCCTGATCGCCATCGTCGCCGTCGCCCTCGCGTGCGAGCACGAGCGTCGAGCCTGCGGGCACGGCCAGTTCGGCGCCCACGAAACGTGCCGACACCGGCAATTCGCGGCCGCCGCGATCGGCGAGCACGGCCAGTTCGACGGACGCGGGACGGCCGTAATCGTAGAGCTCGTTGAGCGCGGCGCGCACGGTGCGGCCCGTGTGCAGCACGTCGTCGACGAGCAGGATGCGGCGGTTCTCCACCTCGAACGGCAGCGCGGTCGGGCTCGCCTCGCTGTGCAAGCCTTTTTTCGCGTAGTCGTCGCGATGCAGCGAGACGTTCACCACGCCATGATGCGGTGCGCCGAGATCGCGCGCGAGCCGTTCGGCGAGCCACGCGCCGCCGCTGTGAATGCCGGCGATGGCGATGCCGTCGGCGGCGCTGAAGGCGTCGCTCGCTGCATCGCTCAGATAAGCCGCGCGGATCTGGTCGAGAACGGCGCGGTACAGCGCCTCGGCGTCGGGTGGGCTCATCACGGGCGCGTCAGAGGGGTTGCGACGAATGTTCGTCGAGATATTGCTGCAGGATCACGCAGGCGGCTTCGGCGTCGATGTGCTCGGCGCGTTCGCCGCGCTCGCGCAGACGCGCCTCGGCGTCGACCGACGAATAGCGCTCGTCCACCCACACGACGGGCAGATTGAAGCGGCCATTCAGTTGATTGCCGAAACGCGTGGCGAGCTGCGTCATGGCGTGCGGCGTGCCGTCGGGATGGCGCGGCAGGCCGACCACGAGCATGTCCGGCTGCCACTCGCGCAGCAGCGCGCCGATGGCCTCGAACCGATATTCCCTGCTCTTGTTGGGAATCACGGTGAGCGCGCGGGCGCTGTGCGTGAGCACGTTGCCGAGCGCGACGCCGATGCGCTTTTCGCCGTAATCGAACGCCAGCAAGGTCGCCTCGGCGGCGCCTCGCTTCGCGGCCACGCTCATGCGTGACCCGCTTCGCCCGAGAGCATCGTCGAGGAAATGCCGAGCAGCGCGAGCGCCGCTTCGAAGCGCTCTTCGGCGGGCACGTCGAAGACGATCTTGGGGTCGGCTTCCACGGTCAGCCAGCCGTTCTTCGAGATTTCGTCCTCGAGCTGGCCCGCGCCCCAGCCTGCATGGCCGAGCGTGAGCAGGAACTGCTCGGGACCGCTGCCGTTCGCGACGGCTTCGAGCACGTCCTTCGACGTGGTCATCTCGAGCCCGCCCGGCACCGCCATCGACGAGGTGTAGTTCGTGCCCGATCGCGGCGCGTGCAGCACGAAGCCGCGCTCGGTCTGCACCGGGCCGCCGAAATAGACGGGCACGTGCAGCAGCGGTTCGATTTCGAGCTTGAGGTCGATGCGCGAGAACAGCGCTTCGAGGTCGATGTCGGTGGGACGATTGATCACGAGACCGAGCGCGCCGCGCTCGGAATGATCGCAAAGGTAGACCACCGTTCCTGAAAACGTGGGGTCCGCCATGCTGGGCATGGCGATCAGGAACTGGTTGGTCAGATTGATGCGATCGTTACTCTTGGACATGGTTTGAATTCTAGCAAAGACGATACGGAATGGCGGCGGCCCGGTGCGCCGGACGCGCGAGGTCCCGTGGACCTTCATCGCGCCCTGCTTGCGGCGTGTTCGCGGCCGGTTTTAAGCCGCTTTGAGGCCGATTTGTGCCTGGTTTGCAACCTGCTTCCAACCCGCCAGAGACCTGCGCGCACGCGACCCGCGCTCCGTATAGCGGGGAATTGCTCACTCTAACACGCCGGCGCGACACGCCCGGCAGGCCGACCGGCGCAATCCGCACCCACGGGCGCGCACGCCTTAGCGCGGAGGCGCGGCATCCACACCGCCCGGTGCGGACGACACTGCGTCTGGCGAGACGCCTGCGGCGGCGCTGCCGATGGTTTCGGCTGCGTTTTGACTCGCGCCGCTGCCTGCGTTACTGCCCGCGCTGCCACCCGCTCCACTCGCGATCGCCGCGCCGAGCGCGCGCACGGTCGGGGTCGCGTCGGGTTGCGCAACACCTGCCGCCACTTTGTGCAGCATCGCGCGCAGCGCTTCGTTGGCGAGCTCGATCGCCTCGACGGACGGCGCGGAATTCGCCGTGCTCGCGCC